>JAFLBG010000024.1 GCA_017303975.1 Bacteroidota bacterium | reverse complement strand
ATCAAAAAATTGAAACCATTAGACGTAATTTAAAAAAAGATACGGCCTCAATTGAAGTTCTAGATTTGGGTGCTGGTTCAATAAACGGAAAAAAGAATTCTCGAAGAAGAATAGCGGATATTGCCAAAAGCGCATTAAAGCCTTCAAAACAATCACAGTTGCTTTTTAGAATAGTTAACTATTTCAATCCCAGCACAATTCTCGAATTAGGAACGAGTTTAGGTACTTCTACAGCTTATTTGGCTTCTGCTGCTCCAAATTCTCAAATAATATCGCTCGAAGGTGCTCCAGAAATTGCTAATATTGCTCAAAAAAACTTCAACAACCTCAATATCCAAAATATTCAAATTTCTGTTGGCGATATTTCGAAAACACTTAACCCGGCATTAGAAAAATTAAAAAAAGTAGATTTTGTCTTTTTTGATGCAAATCATAAAAAAAAACCAACAATCGACTATTTTGAACAATGTTTGCCTTTTATCACCAATAATTCGGTATTTGTTTTCGATGATATTCATTGGTCAGCCGAAATGGAAGATGCTTGGAATTACATAAAACAGCATCAGAAGACTAAAGTTACAATAGACCTCTTTTATTTGGGTATTGTATTTTTTAAAAATGAACTTCAAAAGCAAAATTTTATAATTAGACAATAAAAATTAAATATCTGATTATCAATATATTATCAAATATTCCATTCTCAATACCCTAGAAAAATACTTAAAATCAAATAATATTTAAAAATTTTACAACATAGGTATTGTTTATAAGATTTTAATTTTTTACCTTTGCCCTCCCAAATAAGTGGAATTTTATAAAAATTTATAATGCCTACAATACAACAATTAGTAAGAAAAAGTAGAGTTAGAGCTACAAATCGCAGTAAATCAGCTGCTTTGGGTTCTTGTCCTCAAAAACGAGGAGTTTGTACACGTGTGTATACTACAACACCTAAAAAACCTAACTCAGCTATGAGAAAAGTGGCAAAGGTTAGATTGGTAAACAGTCAAGAAATTATTGCCTACATCCCTGGCGAGGGTCACAACTTGCAAGAGCACTCTATCGTGTTGGTAAGAGGAGGTAGGGTAAAAGACTTGCCTGGTGTACGTTATCATATTGTTCGTGGAGCGCTTGATACTGCCGGAGTTGAAGGTAGAAATCAAAGACGTTCAAAATACGGAACCAAAAAAGGTAAAGGTGGAGCAAAAGCACCTGCTAAAAAATAAATATTAATAAGATTAGACAGAATATAAATGAGAAAGTCGAGAGCCAAAAAGAGAATTTTAAGCCCAGATCCAAGGTTTAACGATACAATGATTACTCGTTTTGCCAATAATTTAATGTACGATGGCAAAAAAAGTGCAGCATTAACAACACTTTATGAGGCAATTGATATAGTATCTCAGAAAACCGAGCAAGATGGCTTGCAAGTTTGGAGAAAAGCATTAGAAAATGTAATGCCTTCTGTTGAAGTAAAAAGCAGACGTGTTGGAGGTTCTAACTTTCAGATACCTCAAGAAATTCGCCCAGACAGAAGAGTTTCTATGGGCATGAAATGGATGATTTCTTATGCTCGTCAAAGAAACGAAAAATCAATGGGGCAAAAATTAGCTGCTGAAATTATTGCTGCTTCTAAAGAAGAAGGTGCTTCTTTCAAAAAGAAAGAAGATGTGCATAAAATGGCAGAAGCTAACAAAGCGTATTCTCACTTTAGAGTATAAAATTTTATAAATAACCTATGAGCGATTTAAAATATACAAGAAACATTGGGATTGCTGCCCATATTGATGCTGGTAAAACCACTACAACTGAGCGTATTCTTTACTATACAGGTGTAAATCATAAAATTGGTGAGGTGCATGATGGCGCTGCCACTATGGACTGGATGGTCCAAGAGCAAGAGCGTGGTATTACTATTACTTCTGCTGCTACAACTTGTTTCTGGAATTATAGAAATAATAAATACAAAATAAATATTATTGATACCCCGGGTCACGTTGATTTTACAGTTGAGGTAAATCGTTCTTTACGTGTACTAGATGGGTTAGTTTTTTTGTTTTCAGCAGTTGATGGTGTTGAACCTCAATCTGAAACAAATTGGCGTTTAGCTAACAATTATAACGTTACGCGTTTGTGTTTTGTTAACAAGATGGATCGCTCTGGTGCAGATTTTCTAAACGTTGTAAAGCAAGTGCGTGAAATGTTAGGCGGAAATGCTCTTCCTTTGCAATTACCAATTGGAGCCGAGGAGAATTTTAAAGGTGTGGTAGATTTAGTAAATAACAGAGGTATTGTTTGGAATGAAGCTGACCAGGGAATGACATTTACTGTTGTTCCTATTCCTGATGATATGAAAGCTGAGGTAGCTGAATACAGAGGACTTTTGTTGGAAGCAATTGCGGAGTTTGACGACAAGTTAATGGAGAAATTCTTTGAAGATCCTAACTCTATTTCCGAACAAGAAATTCTAACCGCTCTGCGTAAAGCTTGTATTGCAGGTAAAGTAGTTCCTATGCTTTGCGGTTCTGCATTCAAAAATAAAGGTGTTCAAACCATGTTGGATTATGTAATGGAGATTTTACCTAGTCCGCTTGATAAAGATAATATTGTTGGTACAAATCCAAATACAGGCGAAGAGGTAACTCGTAAGCCGGATGCTAAAGAGCCTTTTACAGCTCTTGCATTTAAAATTGCAACCGATCCATTTGTTGGTCGCCTATGCTTCTTTAGAGCCTATGCAGGTCGTTTAGATGCAGGTTCTTATGTATTAAACACAAGAAGTGGCAATAAAGAACGTATTTCTCGTATTTTCCAAATGCATGCAAATAAACAAAATCCTGTCGATTTTATCGAAGCAGGAGATATTGGTGCTGCTGTTGGATTCAAGGATATTAAGACAGGAGATACACTTTGTGATGAAAAAAATCCAATTGTATTAGAAGCAATGCAATTCCCTGAACCGGTTATCGGTCTTGCTGTTGAGCCTAAAACGCAAGCAGATTTAGATAAACTAGGTATGGCTCTTGGTAAATTAGCAGAAGAAGATCCTACTTTCCGTGTTAAAACAGATGAAGATTCAGGACAAACCATCATTAGTGGTATGGGCGAGCTTCACTTAGAGATTATAGTTGACCGCTTAAAAAGAGAATTTAAAGTGGAAATCAATCAAGGTGCGCCTCAAGTAGCATATAAAGAAACTATTTCTCAAACTGTTGATCATAGAGAAGTTTACAAAAAACAAACCGGTGGTCGCGGTAAGTTTGCAGATATTGTTTTCAAAGTTGGTCCTGCTGATGACGATTTCGTAATTGATAAAAAGAATTTAGGATTACAATTTATAAACGAAATAAAAGGTGGTAATATTCCTCGTGAATTTGTTCCATCTGTAGAAAAAGGATTCCGTTCAGCAATGGTTAATGGTGTGTTAGCAGGTTATCCAATGGATAAAATGAAGGTAGTTCTAATAGATGGTTCTTACCATGCTGTTGACTCTGACGCATTATCATTCGAAATATGCGCTAAAACAGCCTATAGAGAAGCATTACCTAAATCTAAACCTGTATTGTTAGAGCCTATCATGAAGGTAGAAGTTATCACTCCTGAACAAAATATGGGTGATGTGGTTGGCGATTTAAATAAACGTAGAGGGCAAATTCAAGGAATGGATTCTAGAGCAGGAGCTCAGGTTGTAAAAGCGTTAGTACCATTATCCGAAATGTTTGGCTATGTTACTACTCTTAGAACAATTACATCTGGTAGAGCAACATCTACAATGGAATTCTCTCATTACGCAGATGCTCCTAAAAACGTTGCTGACGAAGTAATTGCAAAAGTAAAAGGAAAAACAGAAAAAGTTTAAATAATATAACGTTAAGGTTTAATAAATAGATGAGCCAAAAAATTAGAATAAAACTAAAATCATACGATCATAACTTGGTTGATAAGTCAGCTGAAAAAATCGTAAAAACAGTAAAAATGACTGGTGCAATTGTAAGCGGACCAATTCCTCTACCAACGCACAAAAATATTTATACTGTATTACGCGCACCTCACGTAAATAAAAAAGCTCGTGAGCAGTTCCAATTAAGCTCCTACAAAAGAATGCTTGATATCTATAGCTCAACATCTAAAACCGTTGATGCGCTGATGAAGTTGGAGTTGCCTAGCGGTGTTGAGGTTGAAATCAAAGTATGAGGTTAAAGCCGTTCCGTTTAGATTAACAAAAAAGAATAAACTAATAGTATATATATAAAATGTCAGGATTAATAGGTAAAAAAATTGGAATGACTAGCGTTTTCGGTGCCAATGGTAAATATACACCATGCACAATAATCGAAGCTGGTCCTTGCGTTGTATCGCAAGTAAAAACCTTAGAGAGTGATGGATATGAAGCACTTCAATTAGCATTTGATGATAAAAAGGAAAAGCATACATCAAATGCAATGAAAGGACACTTCAAAAAATCGAATGCAACTCCTAAGAGAAAATTAGTAGAGTTTAAAGGGTTTGAGGGAAAAAATCTAGGAGAACAAATTACTGTCGAAATGTTCGCTAAAGGTGATTTTGTTGATATAACTGGTACTTCAAAAGGAAAAGGTTTTCAAGGTGTTGTAAAAAGACACGGATTTAGTGGTGTTGGAGGAAGCACTCACGGTCAGCACGATCGTAGCAGAGCTCCAGGATCTAATGGTGCAGGATCTGACCCTTCAAGAGTATTTAAGGGGAAAAAGCATGCTGGAAGAACAGGTGGAAATCGTGTTAAAAAAGCAAACCTTGAAATAGTAGAAGTTTTAGCAGAGAAAAATCTTTTAGTAGTTAAAGGGTCTATACCTGGAGCTAAAGGATCTTATGTTACAGTTGAAAAATAATTAACAAATCGCAATGGAATTAGCAGTAGTAAATATAAGTGGCAAAAAAACTTCTAAGAAAGTTACACTTAATCAAGATATTTTTGGTATAGAACCTAATGATCATGCAATCTATTTGGATGTTAAGCAAATCTTAGCTAACAAGCGCCAAGGAACTCATAAAACAAAAGAGAGAGCTGAAGTTAATCGTACAACCAAAAAGCTAAAAAGACAAAAAGGTACTGGTGGCGCTCGTGCCGGCAGTAGAAAGTCTCCTGTTTTTGTTGGTGGTGGTACTGTATTCGGTCCTCGTCCTAGAGATTATTCTTTTAAGCTGAATAAGAAACTTAAGCAAGTAGCAAAGAAATCAGCTTTAACTTATAAAGCTAAAGACAATAATATTACTGTTATTGAAGATTTTAACTTTGAAGCTCCTAAAACAAAAAACTATATTGAGCTACTAAAAAATCTAGAACTTAGTTCAAAGAAAACGCTTCTTGTTGTGGGCGACTATAACAAAAATGTTTATTTGTCTGCACGAAATATTCCTAATGCTAAAGTTATAAAGGCATCAGAAATTAATACATATGATGTACTAAATGCAAGTAACTTAGTTTTAGCAGAAAGCTCTGTTCAAGAAATAGAAAAATTATTAGCAAACTAAGAGAAATAATAAGTAAGCAATGAAATCAATCATAGTAAAGCCTATCATTACAGAAAAAATGACTTCTAATAGCGAAAAATTTAATCGCTTTGGATTTGTTGTAGATGCTAAGGCAAATAAAATTGAAATAAAAAACGCGATTGAGAAAATGTATAGCGTAACGGTTGAAGCAATTCGCACAATGAATTACCTAGGCAAAGTAAAAACGCGTAATACAAAATCTGGTTTAGCAATCGGGCGAGTAAATAAGCACAAAAAGGCTATTGTGTCTTTAAAGAAAGGTGAAACAATTGATTTTTACAGTAATATATAAGTAAAATGGCATTAAAAAAATTAAGACCTCTTACTCCTGGTCAACGTTTTAAAGTAGTTAGTACATATGATGAAATTACCACCAATGTTCCTGAAAAGAGCTTATTAGTTGGTAAGAAAAGATCAGGTGGTCGTAATAATAGTGGTAAAATGACTATGCGCTATATAGGTGGTGGTCACAAGAAAAAGCTTAGATTAATTGATTTCAAAAGAGATAAGCATAATATTCCAGCTGTTGTTACTTCAGTTGAGTACGATCCTAATAGAACAGCAAATATTGCGTTGGTAACTTATTCTGATGGAGAGAAAAGATATATTCTTGCTCCAAATGGATTGAAAGTTGGACAAAAAATTATGTCTGGTCCAAAGGCAACTCCTGAAGTGGGAAATGCTATGTTCCTAAGCGATATTCCACTAGGTACATTAATATATAATATTGAGCTAAGACCTTCTCAAGGTGCAAATTTTGCAAGATCGGCCGGCTCTTATGCACAATTGTTGGCAAGAGAAGATAAGTATGCAGTTTTAAAAATGCCTTCTGGTGAAACTAGAAGAGTTTTATTAACTTGTATGGCTACTATTGGTACAGCTTCTAATGCAGATCACATTCTTGAAAGTCACGGTAAGGCTGGTAGAAAAAGATGGTTGGGTGTTAAGCCAAGAACTCGTGGTGTTGCAATGAATCCGGTAGATCATCCAATGGGTGGTGGTGAAGGTAGAGCTTCCGGTGGGCATCCAAGATCAAGAACTGGAGTTCCAGCTAAAGGTTACAAAACCAGAAAGCCAAAGAATCCAAGCAATAAATATATTATTGAAAGAAGAAAGAAATAACAAAAATTAATTAAGATATAAGATGGGAAGATCCATTAAAAAAGGACCGTTTATTGATTTTAAACTAGAAAAAAAAGTTCTAGTAATGAATGAGTCAAATAAGAAAACAGTTGTAAAAACTTGGGCAAGAAGATCAACAATTTCTCCGGATTTTGTTGGGCACACATTTGCTGTTCATAATGGTAACAAATTTATACCTGTATACGTAACAGAAAATATGGTTGGGCATAAACTTGGAGAGTTTGCACCTACAAGAACCTTTAGAGGTCACTCTGGAAATAATAAGACAGAAGCTAAAAAATAATTAGAAAATGGGAGCTAGAAAAAAAGAAAAAGCAGATAAAATTAAGGAAGCAAAAAAGACAACCTATTTTGCCAAACTCAATAATTGTCCTACATCTCCTAGAAAAATGAGAATGGTGGCCGATTTAATCAGAGGAAAAGATGTCTATACTGCATTGAATATTTTAAAATTCAATGTGAAAGAGTCGTCCAATAGATTAGAGAAATTGTTAGCTTCTGCAATTGCTAACTTTGAAGCAAAAACTGGTCAAAGACCTGATGAGGCTGGTTTAATTGTAAAAGAAGTATTTGTTGATAGTGCGGTTATGTTGAAACGGTTGAGAACAGCTCCTCAAGGGAGAGCTTATCGTGTAAGAAAGAGATCTAATCACGTAACGTTGTTTATCGATTATAAAAACAATCCTGTGCAAGCTGAGGTAGCAGAAACAGAAGAAACAGTAGCAGAATAATTAAAATTATTATAAAAATAGAATGGGACAAAAAGCAAATCCGATAGGTAATAGACTAGGAATCATCAAAGGTTGGGATTCTAACTGGTACGGTGGTAAACATTATGCTGAAAAACTTGTAGAAGATGAGAAAATAAGAAACTATCTTAAAGCTCGTCTTGCAAAAGGTGCTATCTCAAGAATTATAATTGAGAGAACCATGAAACTTATTACTGTTACCATTAATACTGCACGTCCCGGCATTATTATAGGAAAAGGTGGTCAAGAAGTTGATAAGATAAAAGAAGAGTTGAAAAAGATTACAAAGAAAGAAGTACAGATAAATATTTTTGAAATAAAACGCCCAGAACTAGATGCTCGATTAGCTGCAGATAGCATTGCTCGACAAATAGAAGGACGTATTTCTTATAGAAGAGCTATTAAGATGGTTATTGCATCCGCAATGAGAATGGGGGCAGAAGGGATAAAAGCAAAAATCTCCGGTCGTATTGGTGGTGCTGAGATGGCTCGTGCTGAAAGCTACAAAGAAGGAAGAACACCATTACATACATTCCGTGCTGACATTGATTATGCTCATGCAGAGGCACACACTACTTATGGTAGATTAGGTGTGAAAGTTTGGATTTGTAAAGGTGAAGTTTACGGAAAGAGAGATTTGTCTCCAAATATTGTATCTTCGACAGCTAATAAAGAAAAAAAGCAAGCCCCAAGATTTAACAACCCAAGAGGTGGAGCACAAGGAGGAAATAAAAAAAGAGGTCAATAAGATTAAATAAGCAAAAAGTTTAACTAGATAAGTAATATGTTACAGCCAAAGAAAACAAAGCATAGAAAAATGCACAAAGGCATGATGAAAGGCAACGCAAAACGCGGAGCGCAACTTTCATTTGGCTCATTTGGAATTAAGTCATTAGAAGAAGCGTGGATTACTGCTCGTCAGATTGAGGCGGCTAGGGTTGCTGTAACTCGTTTCATGAAACGTGAAGGTCAAATTTGGATAAATATTTTCCCTGATAAACCAGTTACTAAAAAGCCTGCAGAGGTTCGTATGGGTAAAGGTAAAGGTAATCCAGAATTATGGGTTGCAATCGTAAAACCAGGAAGGATTATTTTTGAAGCTGATGGAGTTCCAATGGCAGTTGCCAAAGAGGCATTGCGTTTGGCAGCACAGAAACTACCAATTACAACTAAATTTGTTGTGAGAAGAGATTACGTAGAAGAAAAAGCATAATAATTAGAATTATGAAACAAGAAGAAATAAAACAACTTTCAACTACAGATTTAGCTGAAAGAGTAAAAGGAGAAAAGGGAACATTGGAAAAATTGAAATTAAATCATGCAGTTTCTCCAATTGAAAATCCGCTTAAAATCAGAGCTCAAAGAAGATTAGTAGCTAGATTAAAAACAGAATTAAGACAAAGAGAACTTAAAGAAATAAAGAAATAATTTAGATGGAAACAAAAGATACATCAACAGCATCAACTAGAAAACTTAGGAAAGAAAAGATAGGTGTTGTTACTAGTAATAAAATGACAAAGTCAATAGTTATTGCTGTAGAAAGAAAAGTAAAACATCCTAAGTATGGTAAATTTATCAATAGAACTACTAAATTTGTAGCCCATGATGAAAAGAACGATGCTAAAATTGGAGATTTAGTGAAGGTTCAGGAAACAAGACCTATGAGCAAAACTAAACGTTGGAGATTAGTTGAGATTTTAGAAAGAGCGAAATAATATAATATAAATATCTAAATAACTATGGTACAGCAAGAGTCAAGATTAAGTGTTGCAGATAATAGTGGAGCAAAAGAAGTTCTCGTAATTAAAGTTTTAGGCGGAACAGGAAGACGTTATGCCTCTATTGGGGATAAAGTGGTTGTTACAGTTAAACATGCACTTCCTTCCGGAGGAGTAAAAAAGGGAACTGTATCTAAAGCGGTTGTTGTTAGAACTAAAAAAGAAATAAAAAGACCTGATGGTTCATATATAAGATTTGATGATAATGCAGTAGTTTTGTTAAATGCTACTGATGAATTAAGAGGAACTCGTATCTTTGGACCCGTTGCTAGAGAATTGAGAGATAAGCAATTTATGAAAATTGTTTCATTAGCACCAGAAGTACTATAAAATATTATAAAGAAGAGAAAAATGGCTAAGTTACATATTAAAAAAGGAGATTTAGTAAAGGTTATTGCCGGAGAAGCTAAAGGGCAAGAAGGCAAAATTCTTACTGTTGATACTAAAAAATTAAGAGCAACAGTAGAAGGTGTAAACATGATATCTAAACACACAAAACCTAATGCTAAAAGTCCTCAAGGAGGCATCGTAAAAAAAGAAGGTTCAATACATATATCAAACCTAATGTTAATCGACCCATCTACCGGAAAACCAACTAGACTTGGACGAAAGTTAGAAGGCGAAAAATTAGTTAGATATGCAAAAAAATCAGGGGAGGTAATTAAATAATGGCACACATTCCAAGACTAAAAGAAAAGTATAAGACACAAGTGGTGTCTAATCTTAAAAAGCAGTTTAATTATTCATCTGTTATGCAGGTGCCTAAACTGGAAAAAATTTGTATCAATCAAGGTATAGGAGATGCAGTAGCTGATAAGAAATTAATTGAATCAGCTGTAAAGGAAATGTCTAGCATTACTGGTCAAAAGGCTATAGCTACCTATTCTAAAAAAGATATTTCTAACTTTAAGCTTAGAAAAGGCGTGCCAATTGGTGTTAAGGTAACACTTAGAGGAGATACTATGTATGAATTTTTAGATAGATTGATTTCTGCCTCATTGCCTCGTATTAGAGATTTTAAAGGAATAAACGATAAAGGTTTTGATGGAAGAGGTAATTACACTTTAGGTGTTACAGAACAAATTATTTTTCCGGAAATAGATATTGATAAAGTAAGTAAAATTATGGGTATGGATATAACATTTGTTACATCTGCAGATACCGATGCAGAGGCACATGCTTTACTTGCAGAATTTGGTTTACCATTTAAGAATTTAAAAAAACAATCATAGAGCATGGCAAAAGAGTCAATGAAGGCCAGACAGGCTAAACGAGAAAAATTGGTTGCTAGATACGCAGAAAAAAGAGCTGCTCTTAAGGCTGCCGGTGATTATATCGGACTTAGTAAATTACCAAGAAATTCTTCTCCTGTAAGATTAAGAAACAGATGTAAACTTACTGGACGACCAAGAGGTTATTCTAGGCAGTTTGGTGTTTCAAGAAACACATTTAGAGAAATGGCTTTAAACGGAAAAATCCCGGGAGTAAGAAAAGCTAGCTGGTAATAATAATTTTTAAAAACAACTGAGATGACAGATACAATTTCTGATTACTTAACACGAGTAAGAAACGCAATAAAAGCAAATCACCGCATTGTCGAGATTCCTGCTTCAAATACGAAAAAGGAGATTACAAAAATATTGCATGAAAAGGGATATATTTTAAACTATAAATTTGAAGATACCGAGAATAAACAAGGGTCTATAAAAATTGCATTAAAGTATCATCCTGTTACAAAACAATCTGCAATAAAGGGATTGGAAAGAATTAGTTCTCCTGGATTGAGACAATATTCAAATGTAGATTCCATGCCTAAAGTATTAAATGGTTTAGGTGTAGCAATATTATCTACGTCAAAAGGTTTGATGACAGATAAGGAAGCTAAAAAACAAAATGTGGGTGGAGAAGTATTATGTTATATTTACTAATTAAATAGAATAGAATTAAGATGTCACGTATCGGAAAATTACCAATTACATTACCTAAAGGAGTAGAAGTGAAAGTTTCTGCAAGTAATGTGGTATCAATAAAGGGTGCAAAAGGCGAGTTGCAAAGAACTCTTGACCCAGCTATAAGTGTTAAGGTTGAAGAAGGAAAAGTTATATTAACTAGACCTACAGATCAAAAAAGACACAAAGCTTTGCATGGACTTTATAGATCTCTTTTAGCTAACATGGTGAAAGGTGTTTCTGAAGGTTATAAAACACAACAGGAATTGGTAGGTGTAGGTTATAGAGCAGCTAATAAAGGTCAGTTGTTGGAATTAACATTAGGTTATTCACACAACGTTGCTTTTGAGTTGCCTAACGAGATAAAGGTTACTACTACTGCTGAAAAAGGGAAAAATCCAATGGTTATTTTAGAGGCTATTGACAATGAGTTATTAGGAATGGTTGCAGCTAAAATAAGATCTTTAAGAAAACCTGAGCCTTATAAAGGAAAAGGTATTAAATTTGCAAACGAACAATTAAGAAGAAAAGCAGGAAAAGCTGCAGGTAAATAATAAATAGTAATAAAAATGGCACTTAGTAAATTAGAAAGAAGAGAAAGAATTAAAAAAAGAATTAGAAAGGTTGTTTCAGGAAATGCTGAAAGACCAAGGCTTTCTATCTTTAGAAGTAATAAGCAGATATATGCTCAACTTATTGATGATGTGGCAGGTAAAACTTTGTTACATGTTTCATCTTCAGAAAAAGAATTAGGTTCGAAAAAGGTAACAAAAATAGAGCAAGCCCAAATAGTAGGAAAAACTGTCGCAGAAAGAGCTATAAAGGCAGGTATAAAAACTGTTAACTTTGACAGAGGCGGGTACTTGTACCACGGAAGAGTTAAGTCCTTGGCTGATGCAGCTAGAGAAGGTGGTTTAAATTTTTAATAAAAAGAAATTATGTCTAAAGTAAACGTAAAAAGAGTTAAGTCAAGCGAAATAGAACTAAAAGATAGATTAGTTGCAGTTCAGCGTGTTACCAAAGTAACAAAAGGTGGACGTACATTTAGTTTTGCAGCTATTGTTGTTGTTGGAAATGAAAAGGGGGTTGTTGGTTATGGCTTAGGCAAAGCAAAAGAAGTTACCGATGCTATAAGCAAGGGAATTGATGATGCTAAGAAAAATTTGATTAAAGTTGCAGTAAATAAGGGTACTGTACCACATGAGCAACATGGAAAATTTAGTGGGTCTGTGGTGTTTTTGAAACCTGCATCTCATGGTACTGGAGTAATTGCCGGTGGTGCTATGCGTGCTGTTTTAGAAAGTGTTGGTATTACCGATGTGTTAGCAAAATCAAAGGGATCTTCAAATCCACACAATGTTGTTAAGGCAACGATTGATGCACTTACCAAAATGAGAGATGCAGCTACTGTGGCTCAACAAAGGGGAATTAGCTTAGATAAAGTATTTAACGGATAATATCTATACGATGGCAAAGATTAAAATTACTCAAATTAAGAGTGGAATTGACAGACCTGAGCGTCAAAAAAGAACATTGACAGCATTAGGCTTTAGAAAGGTTCAACAAACTGTTGAATTAGAAGCTACTCCTCAGATATTAGGAATGGTTGAAAAGGTAAAACATTTAGTAAAGATAGAAGCATAATTTTATAAAAGATGAATTTAAGTAAATTAACTCCTGCAAAAGGATCGATAAAAAACAACACAAGAAAAGGTCGTGGGCAAGGTTCTGGTAAGGGTGGAACCTCTACTAGAGGTCATAAGGGAGCACAATCTAGATCTGGATATAGCCAAAAGAAAGGTTTTGAAGGAGGGCAGATGCCTTTACAAAGAAGGGTTCCTAAATTCGGGTTTAAGAACATTAATCGTGTTGAATACAGAGGTATCAACTTAGATATGATTCAAAGTATTATTGATAAATCAAATGTTGCTGTATTGGATCCTGCTGTTCTTGTTGAAAAAGGGTTGGCAAACAAAAGAGATTTAATTAAAATTTTAGGTAGAGGCGAAGTTAAGTCCAAAGTTGATATCAAAGCTCATGCATTTTCTGATACTGCTAAAAAAGCGATTGAAGCAAAAGGTGGTTCAGTAGTTGTTATTGAATAATAATAACAAATTTTAAACAAAAATTAAATAGTGAAAAATTTAATAAATACACTTAAAAATATTTGGACTATAGAGGATTTGAGATTTCGTATTCTCTATACTTTGGGTTTAGTATTGATATATCGTTTTGGAACGTATGTTGTAATTCCGGGTGTTAATTCAAATGTTTTGGGCAGTTATGACTCAGAAGCAGAGGGGATTATTGCGTTAATTAATATTTTTGCAGGCGGAGCTTTTTCAAGAGCTTCTATATTTGCGTTGGGGATAATGCCTTATATTTCTGCATCAATTGTTGTTCAATTGTTGGGAATGGCTATTCCTTATTTTCAAAAACTACAAAAAGAAGGAGAGAGTGGAAGAAGAAAAATTAATCAGTACACAAGAATTCTTACTATTGCGGTAACAGTATTTCAAGCAATAGGATACATTCCAACCCAAATTTTAAATAAACCGGGTGTAGTAGCCGATCCATCTGCATTTTGGTGGATATCTTCAGTCCTAATTCTAATTACGGGTACAATGTTCATTATGTGGATTGGGGAAAGAATTACAGACAAAGGGATAGGTAATGGTATATCACTATTAATTATGGTTGGTATTGTGGCTAGATTGCCGTTTGCTTTTATATCTGAATTTGATTCTCGTTCTCATGGAGCTGGAGGAGGTTTTATCATCCTTTTGTTAGAATTGGTAATATTATTGTTCATTATTATCGGCTCAATTCTATTAGTTCAAGGTACAAGAAGAGTTCCTGTGCAATTTGCAAAAAAGATTGTGGGTAATAAACAGTATGGTGGGGTTAGACAATATATTCCATTGAAAGTGAATGCTGCTGGTGTAATGCCAATTATATTTGCACAAGCAATTATGTTTATTCCTATTACTGTGGCTCAGTTTGCTGAGGCGGACTCTATGTCAGGCTTTGTTGCAACATTCTCTGACCATTATGGATTTTGGTATAATTTTGTTTTTGCGTCCTTAATTATAATTTTTACATATTTTTATACTGCCATTACTGTAAATCCAAACCAAATGGCAGAGGAAATGAAACGTAATGGAGGTTTTATTCCTGGTGTTAAGCCTGGTAAGAAAACAGCTGAATTTATTGATACAGTAATGTCTAGAATTACTTTACCAGGGTCTATTTTTCTTGCTTTTGTAGCTATTTTGCCTGCATTTGCTGTTATTCTTGATGTAACTCCTGAATTTGCCCAATTTTATGGTGGTACTTCCTTGTTGATATTGGTTGGTGTTGTTTTGGATACTTTGCAGCAAATTGAAAGTCATTTATTAATGAGACATTACGATGGATTGATGAAATCGGGTAGAATAAAAGGTAGATCATCTATGAGTATGGCTTCTGGTTATTAAGATGTATTTATAAAATGATTCATCTTAAAACTAAAGAGGAAATAGAGTTAATTAGAAATAGTTCTTTACTTGTTGGACAAACGCTTGCGGAGGTTGGAAAACTAATAAGGCCAGGAGTAACAACCTTGGCGTTAGATAAGGTTGCAGAGTCGTTTATACTTGATAATGGCGGCAAGCCTGGTTTTAAAGGATATAACGGTTACAAACATACACTTTGTGTATCAGTAAACTCTGTAGTAGTACATGGCATCCCCAATTCAATTGAGCTGAAAGAAGGTGATATTGTATCTGTTGATTGTGGTGTACTTAAAAATGGCTTTTATGGAGATTCGGCTTTTACTTTTGGAGTTGGTCAAATAGATACAGTAGTTCAAAAACTACTAACGGTAACTTACGAATGTTTGTATAAGGGTATAGAGATGGCTGTGACAGGAAATAGAGTTGGAGATATTAGCGAAGCTATTCAAACTCATGCTGAATCGAATGGTTTTTCAGTAGTGAGGGAATTGGTTGGTCATGGGGTTGGAAGAAGTTTGCATGAGGCACCTGAGGTTCCTAACTATGGAAAAAAAGGTAGTGGCCCGAAATTGAAAGAAGGAATTGTAATTGCTATAGAGCCCATGATAAATATGGGGAAAAAGAATGTTGTTCAAGAGAATGATGGTTGGACGATTAGAACATTGGATAGATTGCCATCAGCGCATTTTGAACATACAATTGCGATTGGAGATAAGAAAGCAGATATATTATCAAGTTTTTCTTATTTGGAAGAAATAGTTAAAGTAGTAAAATAATATATGGCAAAACAACCATCCATTGAACAAGATGGGACAATAATTGAAGCATTGTCTAATGCAATGTTTCGAGTTGAGCTTGAAAATGGGCATATTATAACAGCTCATATTTCCGGCAAAATGAGGATGCATTATATTAAAATATTACCAGGAGATAAAGTAAAGGTTGAGATGTCTCCATATGATTTAACAAAAGGAAGAATATCGTTTAGATATAAGTAAAATAATGTTTTGAGAGGTCAAAACATGCATAAAAACACAGATTATGAAAGTTAGAACATCAATTAAAAAAAGAAGTGTTGATTGTAAAATTGTTAGAAGAAAAGGACGTTTATATATTATAAACAAGAAAAATCCTAAATTCAAACAAAGACAAAAATAATTTATTAATACATAAATAATTATATAAAATGGCAAGGATTGCAGGTATAGATTTACCAAAAAATAAAAGAGGAGAAATTGGTCTTACATACATTTATGGTATTGGAAGAAGTTCAGCTAAGAAAATTCTTACAAAAGCTGAGATTGATTTTGATAAAAAAGTAAGCGATTGGGATGATGATGATTTGGCAAAAATAAGAACTATTATTAATGAGAAACACAAGGTTGAAGGTGCATTAAGATCTGAAACCCAGCTTAACATTAAACGTTTGGTGGATATTGGATCATATAGAGGTATGAGACATAGAAATGGTTTACCTGTTAGAGGTCAAACTACTAAAAACAATGCACGCACCAGAAAAGGAAGAAGAAAAACTGTGGCGAATAAAAAAGTAGCAGCTAAGAAATAATATACATAACTAAGATTTAGAATGGCAAAAACAACAGACAAAGCGAGCGCAACAAGTAAAGCAGCCGCAAAAAAAAGAGTTGTAAAAGTTGACGCAATTGGTCAAGCACATATAAACGCAACATTTAATAACATTATTATCTCTTTAACTAATAATGCTGGTCAAGTAATCTCTTGGTCAAGTGCCGGAAAAATGGGCTTTAAGGGTTCTAAGAAGAACACTCCTTATGCGGCTCAAATGGCTGCTCAAGAATGTGGAAAGGTAGCATATGATTTAGGTTTAAGGAAGGTAAAGGTGTTTTTAAAAGGGCCTGGAGCGGGTAGAGAGTCTGCAATTCGTTCTATAAATGCAGCTGGTATTGAGGTTTCTGAGATAATGGACATTACTCCAATTCCACACAACGGATGCCGTGCTCCTAAGAGAAGAAGAGTATAAAATTGATATTTAGAGTACAAACTAAGAATAAAATAAAGATAAAATGGCAAGATACATTGGCCCAAAATCGAAAATAGCAAGAAGATTTAAAGAACCAATTTTTGGTTCTGATAGGGTTTTAGAAAAAAAGAACTATCCTCCGGGAATGCACGGTTTAAATAAGAAGAGATCAAAACAATCTGAGTATGCTGTTCAGCTTCAAGAAAAGCAAAAGGTAAAGTATACTTATGGTATATTGGAAAGGCAATTTGCTAAAACTTTCGAGAGAGCATCTAGAGCGAAAGGTATTACAGGTGAGGTTTTATTGCAACTTATCGAATCAAGATTAGATAATGTTGTTTACAGAATGGGAATTGCTCCTACAAGATCTGCTGCAAGACAACTTGTATCACATAGTCATATAATGGTAAATGGAAATGTTGTTAATATTTCTTCTTATATATTAAAACCTGGAGATACTGTTGCTGTAAGAGAAAGATCTAAATCGTTAGAGGTTATTAGTAATAATGCAGGTTCATCTGCAAATAAATATCCTTGGTTAGATTTTAATAGTTCTACTATGGAAGGTAAGTTTATTTCTGTACCTGATAGAACGTTAATTCCTGAGAATATTAAGGAACAATTAATAGTGGAGTTGTATTCTAAGTAATTTAACTAATTTAGCAACAAATATAAATTAATACATATGGCGATTTTAGATTTTCAAAAACCAGATAAGGTTATCATGATAAATTCGAGCGAAACTGACGGGCAGTTTGAGTTCCGTCCGTTAGAGCCCGGGTATGGTATTACTATCGGTAACGCCTTGAGAAGAATTTTACTTTCTTCACTTGAAGGATATGCAATAACAGCTATCAAAATAGAAAATGTTGACCATGAATTTTCAACTGTAAAAGGTATAACAGAGGATGTTACCGAAATTATTTTGAATCTAAAACAAGTTAGATTTAAAAGACAAATTACAGGGACTGAAACAGAACGAGTTATCGTAAATATTACTGGTAAAGATATGTTTACTGCAGGAGATATTGGCAAATTTACTTCTGGCTTTCAAGTGCTAAATTCAAATTTAGTTATTTGTCATATGGACTCTAATGTAAAGCTTAAAATTGAGCTTACTATTGCAAAAGGGCGAGGGTATGTTCCTGCAGAGGAGAACAAACCGGTAAATGCTTCTAATGGTTTAATTCCGATCGATTCAATTTTTACTCCAATAAAAAATGTAAAATTTAATATTGAGAATTACCGTGTTGAGCAAAAAACTGACTATGAAAAACTGTTAGTTGATATTGTTACTGACGGTTCTATTCATCCTAAGGATGCGTTGAAAGAAGCAGCAAAAATTTTGATTCATCATTTTATGTTGTTTTCTGACGAGCGTATAACACTAGATACAGAAGTTAAAACTTCGGAAGAAGAGTTTGATGAGGCTTCATTGCATATGCGTCAGTTGCTTAAAACAAAACTAGTAGATATGGACTTATCTGTTAGAGCATTGAATTGTTTAAAGGCTGCTGATGTAGAAACTTTGGGTGATTTAGTATCATTCAATAAGAATGATTTATTGAAGTTTAGAAATTTCGGTAAAAAATCACTTACTGAATTGGAAGAGCTTGTTCAAAATAAAGGCTTGGTATTTGGAATGAATGTAGCTAAATACAAGTTGGATAAAGACTAGTATTGGGGCATAAAACCAATTGAATACGAAATTTTTGAAAGATTTAATATTATAGAGTAATGAGACACGGAAATAAAAATAATCATTTAGGTAGAAAAGATGGGCATAGAAGATTGATGTTGGCAAATCTTGCAACTTCGCTTATCATGCATAAAAGAATTAATACCACTATTGCTAAAGCGAAAGTGTTAAGAACATATGTAGAGCCATTAATTACTAAATCTAAGGATGATTCTACTCATTCGCGTAGAATAGTATTTAGTTATTTGCAAAATAAAGAGGCTGTGGCTACTTTATTTAAGGATATTTCTCCAAAAATTGCAGAAAGAAAAGGTGGTTATACAAGAATTATTAAGACAGGACCAAGGCCTGGTGATAATGCAGAAATGTGTTTAATCGAGTTGGTAGATTTTAATGAAAATTTACTAAAAGGAACATCTTCTACTGCTGATAAAAAATCTAAACCTACAACTAGAAGAAGTAGAAAGAAAACTACAACTACAAAAGCAGAAGCTGCTGATTCTGGTAATAAGGAGTCTGCTGAGTAAATATTCTCGTAATTATAAAACACGAAGGGGTGGTTCTTTTAAAGAACCACCCCTTCGTGTTTTATAGTTTATTTGTTTATTTTTTATTTAACTCAACATCACATTTAATTTTTACGTTCTCACCAACAATTACCCCTCCTGCTTCTAATGCGGCATTCCATTTTAAGCCATAATCAACACGGTTTATTGTGCCATCTAATTTAAATCCGGCTACAATAGCTTTGGTCCAAGGGTTTTGGGCTGTGCCATTATATATAACATCAAACTCAACTGCTTTTGTTACGTCTTTAATGGTAAGTTCTCCACTTAGTTTGTATTTTTTATCAGCTACCTTTTTAAACGATTTGCTTTTAAATTTCATTTTTGGAAATTTCTCTACATCAAAGAAATCAGGAGATTTTAAATGGCCATCTCTTTTTTCATCGTCTGTATTGATGCTTGCAACATCGATAGAAAATTCAATTTGAGCGTCTGTAAAGTCTTCTTTTGATGAAGTTACTTTTCCGTCATACATTTTGAATTTACCTTCTGTTTCGGCAACCATCATGTGTGTTACACTAAAACCAACTTTGGTGTGTGATGGATCGATTGCCCATGTTGTAGTTTGCGCTTCTACTTCTGTAAGCGCTGTGGTAAGAATCATTGCTCCCATTGTGATTGTTTTTTTCATAGTTATTTAAAATTTTATTTGTTGGAACAAATATATGTAAAAACAATATATGTTTTAACAAATAAATATTAAAATTTGTTAAATATTTATCTGATTTGTTTCAGTTGGTGGGTTTTATTGTATTTAAATATTCATGTAAGTGCTTAATTGTTATATATTTGCGTGTGTTTATTTAAATAAAATATGAATTCAAGAGTAACTATAAAATTTGGAACCGATGGTTGGAGAGCCATCATTGGAAAAGACTTTACCGTTGATAATGTAGCACGTGTGGCAGAGGCTACTGCTAAGTGGCTGTTGAAGAACTATAAAAATCCATCAGTTGTGATTGGGCATGATTGCCGATTTGCAGGAGAGCTTTTTGCAGAAACGGTTTCCAAGGTAATGGTTGCATACAATGTGAAAGTTTACCTTTCAAAAGGAATTGTTTCAACACCAATGATATCGTTAGGTGCTGTAAAAATAGAAACTTCTGTTGGAATAATAATTACAGCTAGCCACAATCCGCCAGAATATAATGGTTTTAAGCTGAAAGGTTCGTACGGTGGACCATTGGTGCCGGAAAAAGTTGCAGAAATAGAAGAGATAATGCCTTCCGAATGTCAGATTGATTATGCTGGAATTGCATTAGATACTGCTGTTTCGACAAAACAGCTAGAATATGTTGATTTAGAAACCATGTATTGCGCGCATATAGAGAAGAATTTTGATTTGCAAGCTATAAAGAAGAGTGGATTGCAATTTGCTTACGATGCTATGTATGGAGCAGGACAAAATGTAATGAAGCGCTTATTTCCTGAAGTAGTAAAATTGCACTGTGAACACAATCCGCAATTCAACAATACAGCACCGGAGCCTATTCATAAAAATTTGCAAGAGTTTTCTAATTTGATAAAATCAAATGGAAATATTGCTTGCGGTTTAGCTACCGATGGAGATGCCGATAGAATTGGTTTGTATGACAACAAAGGAAATTTTGTTGATTCGCACCATATTATTTTATTGCTTATAAAATATTTAGTGGAGGCAAAACATATGAAAGGCAAAGTAGTTAATGCTTTTTCGGTTACCCCCCGTGTTAAAAAAATGTGCGAGCATTTTGGTTTGGAATACCAAGTAGTAAAAATTGGCTTTAAATATGTTGCCGGTATTATGATTGAAGACGATGTGTTGTTGGGTGGTGAAGAATCCGGTGGAATAGCAATAAAAGGTCATATTCCGGAGCGTGATGGAATTTGGATTGGTTTGGTAATATGGGAATACATGGCTAAATCGGGAAAAACGTTGGAGCAGCTTATTGAAGATGTATATAAAATAACCGATTCGTTTGCTTTTGAGCGTTATGATTTGCATTTGGACGAAGCCTTAAAAAATAAAATTGTGAGTAATTGCACCAACAATACCTATAAAACGTTTGGAGACTATGCTGTTAAACGTGTAGAGACAATTGATGGGTGGAAATATTTTTTTAATGAACACGAATGGCTTATGATTAGAGCTTCGGGTACCGAGCCTGTTTTACGAACGTATGCAGAATCATTTACCAAAGAAAAGGCTTTGGATATTTTAGAGAAAACCAAAAAACAATTATTGGCGAGTTAGTGTTTTAATTTGGGGTTATTTTAAATTTTAATTCTTGAGAATCTCTCTTTATTGTAATTAAGATGATAGTATCTGTTTCGAATGAAAAAAAACCATTATTATTTACTATTTCGCAATATTTTTCTTGTGTAAAGTTACGATAGTTGGTGCCATTAACCTCTAAAATTTCGTCACCTATTTTCAATCCTTGTTTTTCCGAATCGGAATTTTTATCAATCATTCCTATAAAAAGTATCCCCTTTTCAAAAATAGGAGCGAAGCCACAGCTAATAGCATGGCCCTTTGCCTTTGTGCTAGTATTGTCATTGTTCTTAATGAGTATTAGTTTGTTCTTATTCCAGTTTAGAATTATTCTATAGTTTTTAAAAAAAGCTGTGCCGATTAATTTGATATTACTTTTACTTTTATCTTGATTAAAAGAAACAACATAATCAGTTAATGTAATATCCCCAATTTTTATTTTTGAAATAACTGCATCATAAATAGTATCATTATTGCCTCTACCACTCAAACCAAAACTATTACACCCAAATCTACAGGTATTATCAGATATTAATTTCGATTGTTTAAGTTTATTAAATACAACTGTTGAGGTTTCTATATTTCCATTATAGCCAAAATCAACAGTAACGTTTTTATCAATCAGGCCGTTGTAGCTCATATCAATGAATGGTGTTCCTGTTATATCTGTATAAAAAGGAACGAGATTCGCATTTGAGGGAATGCGAAAAGAATCTATACTATTAGCAATAGAGATCATTTTATTTTTAAAATCAAATTCCCAAATTGCTTTTCTCATCAAATTAGCTCCAATAAAACCTTTTATGTGATGACATTCCAAAATTGGGTTTTGTTTTAAATCTGCAATTGCGGCTCCTGTATTTAAAAAATCAATCCCCCCAATTGTTAGTTTGTTAATTGTTGTAAAGCCCAAAGCAGAGCTAGCACCATGAGAATCTTCTACTTTTTGTTTTGAGGTATTCTTTAACTTTAGTTCAGTTGCTAGTTCTGTTGATAGAACATTCGGAGCTCCTGTATCAACTATAAAATTATACTCAACACCATTAATACCAACTTTTACTATTATTAATCCATCTTTAAATTCAAATGGTATTTGTGTTTTAAACTGTTTTTGATCAACTTCCCCTCTTCTAATTATTTTTACTGTTTTTATTGTGTCGCATCCAAGTAAAAATAAGAGAGTGAAAAATATACAATATCTAAACATTTTTTCATTTTTCATTTTGCTAGTTTTTTACTTTCAATTTACTTCTTATTTTAATTTTTGCCAAGAAAACAAATACGTTTTATAACATATGAAAAATAATATTTATATTATAATTGATTGATATACAGTTGTATACTGTTTTTTTATTACAATTTAAATATTAAAGAAGTTATTTGCTAATTAATATGGGAGCCTACTTTTAATTAGTCTATTTTGGCGAGGCTCACTACATTATATTATTGCTTATTAAATATTTATTAGAAGAAAACACATAAAAGGCAAAGTGGTAAACGCTTTCTCTGTTACACCCCGTGTGAAAAGAATGTGTGAGCATTTTGGCTTGGAATATCAAGTAGTGAAAATCGGTTTTAAGTATGTTGCCGGTATTATGATTGAAGACGATGTGTTGTTAGGTGGAGAAGAGTCCGGTGGAATAGCAATAAAAGGTCATATTCCGGAGCGTGATGGAATTTGGATTGCGCTAGTGGTGTGGGAATATATGGCAAAACCCGGAAAGAGCTTAATGCAATTGATTGAAGAGGTTTGCCAAATAACAGGAACCTTTGCTTTTGAGCGCTACGACTTGTATTTGGATGAAGCGTTGAAAAATAGAATTGTTAATAATTGTAAGAATAATACCTATACTTCCTTTGGTAATTATGCTGTTAAGCGAGTGGAGACAATTGATGGATGGAAGTGTTTTTTCAACGAGAACGATTGGTTGATGATTCGTGCATCTGTTACAGAGCCGGTATTACGTACTTACGCAGAATCGAACAAAAAAGAAGATGCCCTTGATATATTAGAGAAAACCAAGAAGGAATTGTTGGCTAGTTAGCTTGCCCCATTTTGGACATAATCCTCATTAAGGAGAAATTAATATTGATAGAGTAATTGAAACTGCTTTTTATTTGTTATTAGTCTTTATAGTTAATATACTATTTCGTTTAAGAAATAAGGATTTTGTAGTATATGTTTTTTGTAGTATTTCTCCCTTATTTTTTTCTATTCTTATGTTATTTTATTTTATTTTATTCATTTTGGAGTTGCCATATTTATAAGCTTTTTTATCCATCAAATACTAATTTAGATTTTAAATGTGGAAACTCACTTATCGGTACAATGATGTTTCAGTGGATAATAGGGATCCCATTGGTTTATATTTTTCAAAAAATACTTAATAAGTATTTGCATAAAATCAATTTATTAGCAAAAAAAATTGAGAGTGAAATTTCTAATTAACCTATCTAATCAAAATTCAAACTAAAGAGTTACTTGCCAATAAGCAAGTTGGATTCATTTCAGTTCCAAAGTTACTAGGGGAAATTTGTATAAATATCTTTTCTGTGTTCAATTATAACAAAATAGATGGTTTTGTTTTCGACTTTTAGTTCAATTTTATAATCGCCAATTCTTATTCGATAGTAGATAGAGTATCCTATTAATTTTTTTAAGTTTTTTATTTCAGAAATGTTTTCAGCAGATTCGGCTTGGATAATACATTCTGCAATTGCATTTTTTAGATTCTTGTTATTGAGCTTTTTTAAATCTTTGAGAAAAGATTTTTTGAATTCAATTTTCATTTTCCCAAAGCCTTCATTACCTCGTTCCGATTTACATTCGAGGTTTTCATCCCTTTTTCAATTTTTTGAGCTAAATTCCAATCTTCCACCTCTGCATGTGTAAGCGACTTAGCTGTCATTCCAAGTTTTTTCACAAGATTTATTAGGAAAGAAATGTCGGATTTTTTTTGGACGTTGATAAGGACAGTTTCCATAGCATTATATTTAATATACAAATATACTCAATTTCAATAAATGGGTCAAATGTCTAGCCTTTATTGGATACCCTTTAAAGAAGGGCAACTAGAATACTTGAATTTTACTTTGTAATCCTATTTTTTTTAATATCTACCAAAACTAAAATTTAGTATCTTATGTACTACTTTTAAATCTACCATCTAAAAACTACAAAAATGAAAACAATTCTAAAGACAATTACAGCAATTATTTTAACAACTTCTTTATTCTTAACGATTGCTTCTTGTAAGAAAGAAGCCGGGCCTGCCGGAGCAGATGGTACAAACGGTACAAACGGAAATGCAAATGTAAAAAGCCAAACAGATACAGTTACTACTTGGACATGGGATGCTGCGGGGTCTTATAAATACAGCAATATTTCTGTTCCTAATTTAACAGCGGATATTGTTGCAAATGGTGCAGTATTGGTTTATTTAAAAACAACTAGTGGTACTTGGGCTCCGTTGGCGCGTACTATTGCATTAACTGCAAGTACCAGTATGAATCAGCGTTTTGTTTATACAACAGGAAATGTGCAGATAATTATTCAGAATTCTGATTTGTCGCAACCAACTGTGTCTTCTCTTACATTTAAAATTGTTTGCATAGCAGGTTCTGCTATGGCTAAGCAGAAGGATGTTGATTTTAGAAATTATACAGCCGTAAAAGAAACATTCAGCCTAGTAAACTAAAATATTTTTTATACATGTCTCAATATATTCTTGCTCTTGATCAGGGCACTACCAGTAGTCGCAGTATTATTTTTGATAAAGCAGGAAATATTGTTCGCGTAGCTCAAAAAGAATTTAAACAGATATTTCCGCAACCGGGTTGGGTAGAACATGATGCAGAAGAAATATGGAGTACTCAGTTGGGCACCATGGTCGAAGCTGTTGCAGCTGCAAATACTACTATGAAACAAATTGCAGCTATTGGCATTACCAATCAACGAGAAACAACGGTTGTTTGGGAGCGTAGTACCGGTAAACCTATTTATCATGCTATTGTTTGGCAAGACAGACGTACAGCCGGTTATTGCGATGAATTAAAGACTGCAGGACATTCTGCTTTAATTGCGCAGAAAACAGGATTGGTAATTGATGCATATTTTTCTGCAACAAAATTAAAATGGATATTAGATAATGTGTCCGGAGCTAGAGCTAAAGCTGAAAAAGGAGAACTCGCATTCGGAACGATAGATAGCTGGCTTGTTTGGAAGCTTACAGGAGGAAAGGTGCATGTTACAGATGTTTCCAACGCATCACGTACTATGTTATTGAATATACATACGTGTAAGTGGGATAGGGAATTACTACAATTATTTACAATACCGGAATCTCTTTTGCCGGAAGTGAAATCGTCTAGTTGTGTTTATGGAACTACCGGAAATACTATATCTGAAATAAATATTCCAATAGCCGGAATTGCCGGAGATCAGCAAGCTGCATTGTTTGGTCAATTGTGTACTAAACAAGGTATGGTAAAGAATACCTATGGTACCGGTTGTTTTATGTTGATGAATACCGGAACTAAAGCAATAGCTTCTAAAAATAATTTACTAACTACCATTGCCTGGCAAATAAATGGTAAAACAGAATATGCGTTGGAAGGAAGCGTGTTTATTGCGGGAGCTGTAGTGCAGTGGTTGCGAGATCAATTAAAGATAATTCGTACTTCTGCAGAGATAGAAGCTTTAGCTGCCAGTGTTAGCGATACAGGTGGAGTGTATATGGTGCCTGCTTTTTCCGGATTGGGTACTCCTAATTGGAATCAACACGCGCGAGGATGCTTGTTTGGATTGACGCGCGGAAGCAGTGATGCACATATAGCAAAAGCTGCGTTGCATAGTATTGCCTATCAAACCTACGATGTGCTCAAAGCTATGGAAGCGGATTCCGGTATTACTATTGCGGAGTTGAGAGTAGATGGTGGTGCAACGATTAATAATTCGTTGATGCAATTTCAGAGCGATTTGTTGAACACAAAAGTAGTTCGCCCCAAAGTTACCGAAACTACAGCGCTTGGAGCTGCTTACTTAGCAGGACTTGCAGTTGGTTTTTGGGAGAGCGTGGAGGATATACAACAGCAATGGCAAATTGATAAGGAGTTTACATCGACAATGAAAGGTGTAGATAGAAGCGATTTGATAAAGGGCTGGAAGCGCGCTGTAAATGCGGCTATTGCATGGGCCGATGGCGATTGAAATTGAGAATTAGAAATTAAGAATTGTGAATTGAATAGAGATAAGCATATACAAGAACTTACATCAATCAAGGAGTTTGATATATGTATTATTGGTGGTGGTGCTACCGGTTTGGGAATAGCTATTGATGCTGCATCTAGAGGTTGTAAAACAATTCTGCTAGAGAAATGTGATTTTGTAAAAGGAACTTCCTCTCGAAGTACAAAGCTGGTGCATGGTGGGGTGCGCTATTTACAGCAAGGCAATATAAAATTAGTAATGGAAGCTCTTAAGGAAAGAGGGCTTTTGAAAAAGAATGCACCGCATCTTGTAAAAAACCAATCCTTTGTTATTCCTAATTACAAGTGGTGGGAAAACCCCTTTTATGGTATTGGTTTAAAGGTGTATGACTGGATGGCTGGTAGCTTGGGATTGGGGCCGTCACAATTTTTAAGCACAGAAGAAACAATTAAGCATATTCCTAATATTGATTCGAATGGTTTGACCGGAGGTGTATTGTACCACGATGGACAATTTGATGATGCCCGATTAGGAATTCATTTAGCAATGACGGCTTCTGCACATGGGGCTGTAGTGCTGAATTACATGGGTGTTGAGGAGTTGTTGAAATCGAAAGGAGTTGTTTGTGGAGTTAAAGTAAAGGATTCGTTGGATGGGAACGAATATGAAGTTAAATCGAAAGTAGTAATTAATGCTACGGGTATTTTTTCTGATTCCATTGCTAAAATGGATAATCCTGCTGCGGAGCCTTTAATTACCCATAGTCAAGGCATTCATTTGGTTTTTGATAAAAAATTTCTTCCTTCCGAAACTGCAATTATGATTCCAAAGACCGATGATGGAAGAGTTTTATTTGCAGTTCCATGGCACAATAAAATAATTGTAGGAACTACAGACACTCCGATTTCAAAGGTAAGTGAAGAACCTGTTGCCCAACAAGAGGAGATTGAGTTTGTATTGACACATATTGCTCGCTATTTAGCTATGGATCCTACAATGGCAGATGTTAGAAGTGTATTTGCCGGCTTGCGACCGTTAGTAAAGAGTAACAGTAAAGTTACATCTGCTATTTCCAGAGATCATCATATTCAAATTTCCGATTCTGAATTAATAAGTATTACCGGAGGAAAGTGGACTACTTATAGAAAAATGGCGGAAGATGTTATGGATATTGCCATTTGTAAATTAGGATTAAACACGAAGGAGTGTGTAACACAAAATATTCATATACACGGATACAAGGAAAATACCGATTTCTCTGCTCCGCTTTATTATTACGGAACGGACGAAGAGAATATAAAAGAATTGGTTAAAAATAATTCAGCGCTTGTGCAATTGATTCATCCATCGCTTCCGTATATAAAAGCAGAAATTAGTTGGGCTGTACAAAATGAAATGTGCATGACATTAGAAGATGCGCTGTCGAGAAGAACCAGAGCACTTTTGCTAGACAGCAAGGCTGCAATTGAAGCAGCGCCTTTGGTAGCTGAATTGATGGCTGTGGAGATGCAAAAGGATTCGATATGGATAAAAAATCAACTAGCGCATTTTAAATTAATTGCAAATAATTATCTTCCTACTTATTAATTATTAAAGAAAGAAAAATGAATCCTTATTTAGGCGAATTTATTGGCACTATGCTTCTGATTATTTTGGGCAATGGTGTAGTTGCGAATGTTGTTCTCTCTCAAACCAAAGGGAATAATAGTGGCTGGATTGTTATTACATTTGGCTGGGCTATGGCTGTATTTGTAGGTGTTTATACTTCTACGAAATTGTGGGGGGGCGGACATCTTAATCCTGCGGTTACAATTGCCCTTGCGGCCTTTGGAAAATTTAATGTGGCATTTGTATTGCCTTATATAGCGGCACAAGTAGGCGGAGCGTTTGTAGGAAGTATTGTTGTTTGGATTGCTTATAAGCAACATTTTGATGTAACAGACGACAAGGATTTGAAGTTTGCTGTGTTCAGCACAGCCCCGGCAATACGGAGCACCGTTCATAATTTAATAACAGAAATTATAGGAGCGTTTGTGTTGATGTTTGGAGCTATGGCATTGTCAAATCCAACAACTAGTTTAGGAACATTGGATGCGTTACCAGTTTCTTTACTTGTGTTGGGAATTGGTTTATCATTAGGCGGCCCTACAGGATACGCTATTAATCCCGCACGAGATTTAGGTCCAAGGATTGCACATTTTTTATTACCAATAAAAAATAAGCGAGATAGCGATTGGAGCTATAGTTGGATACCTATTGTGGGGCCTATTATTGGAGCAATCATTGGAGTAGCTGTATATTGTTTATTTTAATGTCCGATTTACTAAAATCATATCGTTTATTGGTTCGTAGTATTTTTGTGTTTTTTATATTCCCATTATTTTCTTTCGCTCAGCAGGATACTACGGTTAAGCAAAATCCCTTCAACAAAAAAAGATTTGTAGCTGTTTCTACTACTGCAATTTCTGTTCAAGCGATATCTTTTATTGGTTTGAATCAACTGTGGTATGCAGATTATCCAAAAAGCAAGTTTCATTTTTTTAATGATAATGATGAGTGGTTGGTGTTGGATAAAGTTGGCCATGTGTTTAATACCTACAGCATAGCCCATGCGTCCTATAAAGTTTATAGATGGTGTGGTGTGAATAAGAAAAAATCTGTCTTGTATGGATCGTTGATGGGAATGAGTTACATAAGTTGTATTGAAATTTTAGATGGATATTCTGCACATTGGGGATTTTCACCGGGAGATATGATTGCAAATGTAACAGGTACAGCTTTAATGGCTACACAAGAGTTGTTATGGGAAGAGCAACGCTTTACTATAAAATATTCTTATCGCGAATCGGGTTTGGCAAAGTATAGACCAGAGTTGCTTGGTAAAAGTTTGTTGGAAAAAGGGATGAAAGATTACAATGCTCATACTTTTTGGTTGAGTTGGAATCCTGCATCATTTATGACGAGAGATAGTAGATTTCCTAAGTGGTTGAATATTGCTGTTGGTTATGGAGGAACAGGTATGATTGGAGGAACATCTAACCCATTGTTTGATGACAAAGGAAATGCGCTACCGGTATTTAAAAGATATTCGGAGTATTACGTAAGCTTAGATGTTGATTTGTCAAGAATAAAATGTAAGTCGAAGTTCTTGCGTACGTTGATTCACGTTGCAAATAGAGTTAAAGTGCCATTCCCTGCACTTATGTATTCAAACAATAAGTTTGGAGTTGATTGGATTGGATTTTAATTAATTCGTTTGAGTTGCTCATCTAAAATTTTTAGTCCCTCCGAAAAAGAGTGTGGATTGTAGTTTAAATCCTTTCTTGCTTTATCAAGTATAAAGCCAGTTCTAGGGGGACGTTTGGCTGCTTGATTTAAGGTGTTTGATTTTATTGGTGTTACCAATGATTTATCTAAATTCCAGAAGTCTGCTACTTGATAAACTAGGTCAAGAATACTTGTGGTATTTGGTCCGGATAAATTATAAATACCAGTTGCTTTTTTTTCTGCAATCAACATGCATCCTTCCGCTAAATCTTCAGATAGCGTAGGGGAGCGGAATTGGTCGTCAACAACGTTTATGTTTTGTTTTTTTGTTAATGCATCTTTTGCCCACAACACGATATTGCTACGGCTCATATTGTCCACAATGCCATATACGATGATGGTTCTGGCAATTGCCCATGAAATGCTTGATTGCTGAACAATTTTTTCGCTTTCGTATTTTGATTTTGCGTAATAACTTAAAGGATTAGGTTTGTCCTCTTCTTTGTAAGGGCCGGCTTCTCCATCAAATATAAAATCAGTTGAAAGATGTATAAAATGAGGGTTGTATGTTTCTGATTTTAATTGGGTAAGTGTATCAACAAAATATTGCACAGCAAGTACATTTAAATTCCAACATTCTTCTTTTTGTGTTTCGCAGGCATCTACATTTGTTAACGCAGCTGTATTAATAATTACATCCGGGAGGTGTTTTTGTAAAATCGTTTCAACTTCTTGCTTACTCGTTATATCAAGCGATTCATATTTGTATCCATTTTTTTCTTTCAATCTGTTTTCTCCTTTTGAGGTGGCAATTAATTTATAATTACTTCTACTCAAAATATTGTAAACCAATTTTTGACCAAGAAGTCCGTTACTGCCTGTTATTAATATTTTCATTTTATTTTTTTCTCTATTGATTTATCAGAAGTTGGTGTTTGGAGATTTCTAATTTTTGTATTTTTTACTTTAATAGAGTGGTAGTACCCTGTTTATTGTTTTACTAGTTTGGTATAACTAGAGTTATTATTTGAGCCTATTTTAATGGTATAAATACCGGATGGTAAATAACTTAAGTCAGCTGTATATGATTTTAAAATTATATCCTTATATACTTCCATTCCCATCGCATTTATAATACTAATGGGTTCTGCATTAATTGAGCTACTACTAAAAAATACCGTATTGGTTGCCGGATTCGGGTTAACTGTTATTATTTGTTTAGCTTCTTTATCAATACCTGTACAAACATTAACAAAAATACTGTCTGTTTTTGATTGGCTACATCCACTGGTATCAACAAACGTATAAGTAATATAGGTAAGCCCAGCGCTAGACAGTAGGGCCGGGTTGAAGGTTGTGCCAACAACACCATTTCCGGAGAATGTGCCACCGGATGGCGTTGCATTTAAATTAATAGATGTGTGGTTGCTACAAATACTATCAATGCCAATTGCAAAATTTAAAGCTATTGGGGCAGGTTCTGTTATAATTATAACTCTACTAATTGTATCATTTAGGGCATCCCATACAAAAACCGTATAGGTTCCTGCGCTTAATCCTCCTGTTGAATCTGAAGCAGCTCCATTGCTCCATGAATAGTTATAAGGAAGTAATCCCCCTCCAATAGAAAATTTTGCCCACCCTGTAGAATCGCCAAAGCACAATACATTCATGCTGTCTGTAATATTAATACTTAAGGGTGCAGTACAATTTATAAAATACACTTTGGAGTTATTTCCGTTATCGGTAGAATTTGGTCCTGCGAAAAAATGATTGCCTATGCTGTTTATGTCTTGAACAATTAGGTAATCTCCGCAGAATTTGTCTCCTGTTAGATTTATTTTTGATTTAGTACCCACACTATTAGATTTTATTGTAATCTCTTGACCCGAACTCGGCATTGAGCTAAAATTTAGCACATCTATTTTTTGCGTATTGCTTGTGTCAAATAGATAGGAGCCTGAAGGAGTAAGGGTAAGCGTGTCGAATATATTATTATCGAATATTTCGTATCCGTTAGTTCCCTTAAAATTTACGTGATAGTAATTCATTCCTTTCCCAATGAACTTTCCATTATTTGTCAATTCAATAACTGAATTACTATCAATTAAGTTAAAAGCGCTTTCGGCCGACCAGGAGGTGGTAATCATAACTTTACTATTACTTATATCTAAAGTTTTGGCACTATCACCAGAAGTTTTAAATTCATACGCAGTGACGTCATGTCCATTGGTGTTAATAGTTCCTTGAAGAAGTATAAGTGGAGATCCATATACACCGGTGGTAAAATTAGTTGCCAAATTCCAATTTCCTTTGCCATAAAACTTTACACCACCCAAATGATCTATACCATTTAAGTCAATGGTATTTCCAACACTATCAGAAATGAAATTTATGTTTGGAACAAAAGAAGAAGACATATTGCTATCTAAAATAAATGCCCCACATACATTTATATCATATTCGAAACCAGCTAGAGTAGGAGAATTTTGTACTCCGGACCAATCCATTGTTTTGCAATAAGCAGGCATGTCAATAAACACATTTTGACCACCTGTACTAAATGAATTTTGATCAAAATAAACATTATCAAAAGGTCCGGGGACACAGTTGATGGCTGTTCCACCGCTCGTTAGCGACCAATGTGAACCATCCATCCAAACACCATCATCGCCAATCCAATAGAAATTTCTATTTGCAGGACCGCTTGATATATTCCAACCGTTAGTATTGCCAATACCATAGCTATTGAAAGCATTAAAAGTAGCGCTTCCGGTTACAGTTAGATTATGAATTATTATATCGCTAAAATTAATGTTGCCGCTTGGTATATTAATAGTTGCTATACCGTTATCTCCAGTAAGCGCTACTTTTAAAATGCATGAAGATGTGTATGCTTGTATTAAAGCGTTTGCGTTTTGGGTTGTACCCGCTTCAAAATTTACTTGATTGTAGTTAGCTACAAATATAGTGTCAAAAAAATTGTTGTCTCCAACAGTGGCAACTCCCATGCTACCTATAGTAAAATTTGCATATAGTAGCCCACCACCTTTAAAATAGACAGACTCAAGATTAGAGTTTCCTTTTATTAGATTGAAATTATTGCTTGAGTTATCAACTGTCCAATAATATGAGTTTATGTATGAGTTACCTAAGTTAAGTGTTCTAGTGTTATTAGTGGTAGATTGAAAGGAATAGAAAAATGCTTGATAGCCGTTTGTATTTAATATGCCACTATTAAAATAAATAAAAGTAGCGGTAACATTGCTTGCAAATGTCCATTCTCCGGTACCAGTAAAGAATACATTATTGGGTAGCGTAGCAGTATTGGTATTCAGTGTATTTCCTGTGCTATTAGAGGTAAACTTAAAGAATGGGAAATGAATGTCGTATTGTAGTTTGTTGTAAAGTGTCATAGAGCCATCTATATTTAAACCGTTTGTAAAAACTGTTGAAGCAAGTTTTTGTGGGTCGGTAATGCCTGTAAAAGTTAGATTGTGGCAGTATGCTACACTATCTAAAGTAACAACACTATTTGCGCTTGAAAACGATTGTGCTGTAAAATACACATCATCGGCTGTGGTTGGTGCTGATGTATGAAAGGTGTTGCCTCCATTGGTAGTAGCCCAGTGGTTGGCGTAATCCGACCAATTACCTGTGCCGCCAACCCAATAATAATTAGAAGCGATAGCTGTGGTTGAAAATGCAATATGAATTACTAGTGCTAGAAGTTTTACTGTTGTATTGGAGTTGTTGTGTTGTTTCATATTTAATAATTAAAATTTAATAGGATAAATATATAAAAATAGTTGAAGAGCTTTTACTGAGTGATATATCAACTGTTTGAAAAATTTGCTCTTCTTAATTATGCTCTAGCCTCTTCAGGTGCTTTTTTTATATGTAACGTATATCTATTTGACAATAACAAACACAGTTGTGCTATAGAAGCGTATTGTTCTAATTGTTAAGAAAAAGTTTTATTAGAGTATGAAAAACAGAAGGTTCTAATAGTCCCAAATGCTTGGCTTACGACTCTTTTGAGGTTTAAAATAATCTTTATGCTCTAGCATGAAAGCCATAATAAAATAAATAATGATAGGCGATCCAAATGTGAAAAATGACAGGTAAACAAAGTACATACGGATATTGGTAGCTTTTATGCCAAGCTTTTTTCCCCACCAATCGCAAACTCCAAATGCTTGGGATTCGAACCAACTACGTATTCTTGTAATTACAGATGTTATCATTGGTTAAATTTACTTATTTTTTAGCAAAGAATCACCTATTGCACATTGCAAGCATTTTTTAGGGTTGCAATAGTTGTTTTTCAACTCTAAAAGGGCTTGGCTTTCCATTGCATTTTTTGCTTTTATGCTTATCGTTTCCTCTCTTCCATATCTCAGAAATTAACAGTATATAACTACTGGTATTCTTTAAACCACTTATATATATTGTTCCTTCTGCATTTGGCTAAAATGAATCTTATATAGCAAATTCCTAGAAGCGTGCCTTTACAATTCTAATAATGGCGTCTAGTTTTTTACTTTTTTGATTTAATGGGAGAGCTTCCGAAAATTTTTCTAACTGTTCAATGGCTTTAGCTTTCGTAAGTGTACCCTTTATTAGCTTTTGAAAGGTATGTATTGCTATTTCCATGGAAGCCAATAGTTTGTTCTTTATTTTAATTCCTGCTATAAGTTTTATCGCTTCTTTCTTTTCTGAACAAATTAAATAATTTAGTACAATCATGAATAATAAATATTCTTTATTACCTACAACCACCTCCCAACCAATTGTTTTTGAGTTTATATTTGCTATTACTTCCTCTATACTCTTTTTTAATTGAGCCTTGTCAGGAGGAAGATAACTAGGAAAAGCCTCTAAATTTACTTCTATTATTCTAAATTGAGTAATGAGCTTTGCAGAGTGTGAATTGTTTTTTATGCCAAAGTTTCGAGCCTCCTCAAGTATAAAAAAACAATTTTTCCAGTCTTCCATTTTCATAAAAAAACGAATTAGCCACTGCAAATAATTAAACTCAAGTGCTTGCCCTGCAAAACGCTTTATCATATCATCATCGTATTCCACTTGTAAATTGGGAAAATTAGAGTGATTCATAATTTTCTGAAGGAAAACATCTCGATCTCTATTGGCTAGATAATCTAAGCCAAAATCATTCATGCATAGCAAATTATTCTTATTTAACAACGCATCTATTTTATGAATACTCCACGAAGTATTTATAAAGCCGGGCTGTATACTGTTTTTGTAATTGTATAATTCCAGCTTACTATATAAATGTATTAGTTTAAGGCGCTTGCTCTCTTTAAACTGTTCTGCTGCTTTTTTTCTTTTTATTACCACATTGTCCCATCTGCGTGTATTGCCATATGGCATATTCAGCTTTGCCTTAGAATCGTCCACAGCAGCATTGTAAATGCAAGCGTATTTTGCAAACGATTGTTCTTGTGCTTTTACCTTTACCTTACAAGCCTCGAATTTTCCCAAATGTTGCAAGCATCGGTGTTGCAAGTCTTGTGTTAAATAAAGTAATTCGAAAATTTCGGCCTTAATCAACTCTTGCTCTAGGGCTGTAAGTTGCTCAAGTGCCAATAGGTAGTTGCCTTCGGTATATAATTTGCGGCAGGTATAGTACAGCAACTCATGCCTGTTGAGCAGTCCATGCTGTTGCTCAGTGGTGTCGGCTTTTTGAATTAACACAAGTTGCTCGTTGAGCAACTGTTTAAGTTTATAGAATCTATTTTGTGCCACCTTAAAAGAAGTGGTTAACAGTTCCTGTTCGTATATTTTTTTAATTGCTGCATTGGTATTGGGCAGTTGTTCTGCCTTTAGCAGGTTAAATAATACTTTTTGCTTGGGCGAATTCTTTAGTTGGCTTAATAGACTCTTTTCTTGGTAGGCTGTAAGTCGCTTACTATTGTTTTTTAATTGAAATAGTGAATTCATATGAGTTCATGTATTTTTAAATAAAACACCTTTTAAATATACCTTTAATATTTTTAATTTTAATTATTTAAACCATTTAAGTTCTTTTTTAGTTGGTTGGGAGGTATTGGATGTAGTAATTTTGAATCATCACTAGCAATAAAAACAAAAAACATGAAAACAACTAAAAAGCTAAGCCTAGGCGAAATTAAAGTGGAAAGTTTTGTAACTAGTTTAAAAGCAAATGAAAGAGAGACGATAAACGGAGGGGAGGCGAAACCAATGGTTGCTCAGTATGCAAGTGCACTTGTTGGAACACTTACTGCGGTGCCAACTGCACAACCAGCGACACCTGGACTAGGAGCCTCATGCGCAGTAGCTAATTTGGTAGAAGCAAACGATGCTTGGACTGTTGGAGAAAGAGCATCTGATTTATTATGTGGTAATAGTAGAAATTTTTATTGTGAATCAGTGTTAAATGGATGTGGTTCTATTCAAGCGATTTTATGTATAAGCGCTGCTGTAAACTGCTAAATTTGCCAAGAGATATAATTAGAATTGTTAGCCACTATTTGTTTTATTACCTAAAGTTTTCATCAAAGTACAACATTTTATTTTTTATAATTCTATGCGAGCCTTTCAAATATTACATAGTGTTTTCTATTAACCACCACATTGATCTTTTCACAGTTTGGTAGTTGGGCTTTGTCAAAAAGGAGCAATGGAAATGGCAAAAAAATATTGTTCCCAATTTCACAAATGGTAAATAAATTTGAATCTAAACTGTTTTCATTGAAAAACCTCATTGCTAAGTAAGAGTGTTTCAAGTCTGGCAAACTTGCCCGGAGCTAGGTTCGATAGCAATGTCACTTACTATATGGAGGGAGTAAATGATGTTTTAACTAATGAAAGTAAAATAGAAAAGGGCTATCTTACAGTTTTACGCTAATAACAACTAATTCAAAACCAAATGAAAAATAAAAGCCATCGTATTTTGAAGCCCCTTGTAATTTGTATCTATTTTATATTTTGTGTTTTACTATCTAATACAAAAGCCCAAATAAACAATTATCTACTTGATAGTACATATGTAAACATTACAACAATTGTAGATAGTAGCAAATGTGACGTGCCCTGGGATATAGCATGGGGAGGAGATAACCGGCTTTGGTTTACAAACAGAAGTTATATACTTGCCTATAATTTTTCTACTCAAAAGGTAGATACCGTTTTTAATAAAGGAAGTGGCAATTATTTAGGGTTAACGTTTCACCCAAACTTTAAGGATACCCCTGAAGTTTTCATTGCATGGGATACTGCTTATTACTACGCAACAGGAACTCAAATTAGGGTGTTCAAGTATGTGTATGATTCTGCAATGGATGTTCTTTTTAATGAGCAAGAGTTAATCAGATACTTTCATCAGGGCGAACACTCTGGTGGCAGACTAGTTACCACATTAGATAGAAAATTACTTATCACGACTAATGATTATGTATGTACGTGGGATACTTCGAATAATTATTACAATGGAAAAGTATTGCGGATGAATTTCGATGGCACAATTCCTACCGATAATCCTACTATGAATAATTATCTATATACCATCGGACACAGAAACGCCCAAGGAATAATACAATTACCCTCTGGAAGTATTTATGTTTCAGAGCTTGGCGCTAACTCAGACGAGTTAAACTTATTAATCCCCGGTAAATACTATGGATGGCCGGCATCAGACGGGTACACTATTTGGGGTTCTGCATGCAACGCTTGGTCAATAGAATTTCCCATTGATGCGGGAATGCACCCTCCCTCTGGAATTGATTGGTATTCGGATACGACTATCCCAGAGTTTAACAACTGCATTTTAGAGTCTGTACTAAGTTTTGGGGGAGCAATTGGTGGTGTAATTGCCTATAGATTAAATTCTGCTGGGGATTCAGTAGTATTTAAAAATCATTATTTTATTGGCAGTGGTATGAAACGAATTCGAGATGTAGCTGTTGCTCCCGATGGAAGTGTATATGTTATAAGCAATGATAGAGCGGGCGCTCGAATCAGAAAAATTGAGAGAGGTAGCTTTAATTCGGTTCAAAATTACAATTCAAAAAAATCGAATTTATTTGTATATCCCAATCCTGCATCTAACGAAATAACAATTGATAATCTACCTGAAGGGGAAATAACAGTAGAGATAAAAAACATCTATGGCGCAACAGTTCTTTGTTCCAACAAAATTTCTCCCGAGAATAATAAAATAAACATTGAACAACTACCGGCTGGCTTATACTACCTACATATTAACGGATCAAGCAGCGAATTAGCTATAAAATGGTTTTGTAAGATAGATTAGGCGAATGTTAGCAATGTATATGGTTTTGAAGTTGCTAGTTATTATTGTTTATAACAAAAAAAAATTGGACAATTAATATGAAATGTATATGCAAAATAAAAAATTTACGACTATACTAATACAAGTTTGTTTACTCTTTGTTTCTCTTCCATCCGCAGCTCAACCAAGCATTGCACCCGATTGGGTAAATAATATTGGTTTAGACAATGGCGCAGACGAAGTGCGCTCTATGGCAGTAGATGGTTCGGGCAACGTATATGTTACCGGTTCCTTTCAAGGACTAGCTGTAGATTTTGATCCTAGCGGAAGTACGTACAATTTAGCTTCCGTAGGGGGATCTGTAAATAGCGATGTTTTCTTAGCTAAATACAACAGCTCAGGAAGCTTTGTTTGGGCTTTTTCTATTGGAGGCACTTCGGCCGATGCAAGTTATGGAGTAGCGGTTGCCGGAGACTATGTGTATCTAACCGGTGTTATTAATGGTACCAGTGCCATAGACATGGATCCCTCCTCGAATACAAATACTTTAACCGGTGCCGGATCTACTGATGCCTTTGTAGCAAAATACACCGCTAGCCTTACGCCTTCTAGTACTTCCTTTTACCAATGGGCCTTCGCAATAGGAGGCACAGGAGCCGATGCAGCCTACCAAGTACTTGTTTCCGGAACCGACATCTATTTTTGTGGAAGCGTTTATGGATCAACAGCGATAGATATGGATCCCTCTACAAATACTAACAATATAACAGGTTCGGGTAACAACAACGATGGCTTTATAGCCAAATACGATGGTAATTTCAGCCCATCCAGCACTTCGTTCTATACATGGGCTTTTTTGTATGGACGATCAACCACTAGTGATATTGTGTATAGTATAACCATCCAATCCAATCATATTTATATGGCTGGGCAGCTTTCGTCCTCGTTTGCTTCCGACATGGATCCGTCTGTAAACACATTTACCCTTGGTGCAAATGGCGCTGCTAGTGATATTGTGGTGGCCAAATACGATGCAAGCCTAACCCCATCTAACACTTCTTTTTTTGTTTGGGCTTTTAGGGTTGGGGGCACCACTGCCGATGTAGCTTATAAAATAACCAACAACGGAGACAACATCTATCTTACTGGTGCCATTAATGGCACCACAGCTATAGATATGGATCCATCCACCAACACCAACTCTATTACAGGTGCGGGTAGTACCGATATTTTTGTTGCTAAATACGATGGTAGTTTAACTCCCTCCAATACCTCTTTCTATCAGTGGGCTTTTAGAGCAGGTTCTACCGGAGGCGATATCGGATACGATTTATTTTTAAACGGAACCGATATCTATTTAGCTGGGCTCATTAATGGTACTACCGCTATAGACATGGACCCATCTACCAATACAAATAACATAACAGGGCTTGGTTCTAACGAAGGCTTTTATGCCAAATACGATGGCAGCTTAGCTTCCTCCAATACCTCTTTTTACCAGTGGGCATTCCCTATTGGCGGTACAGCTAATGATGTTGCATATACTGCAGCATTGGCTTCTACGCATGTATACATTGGTGGTAATATTTTAAGTACTACAGTGGATATGGACCCTAGCGGAAGTACAGCTAATTTAGGCTCTCCATCAGGAACAACCGACTGCTTTATTGGAAAATACAGCACAGCCGGAGCATACAGTAATGCCTTTGCTATAGGTGCAACAGGTGGTAGTGATGCCGGAAGCTCCATTGTAGTAGATGGTTCAGGGAATGTATATGCAGCGGGGACTTTTACAGGAAGTAATGTGGATTTTGATCCCTCCGGCTCAACATCTTATTTATCATCTAATGGCAATTCAGATGCCTACATAGTAAAATATAACAGCTCTGGCGCCCTCGTTTGGGCATTTTCATTAGGGGGTAGCGGTGCCGACAATATAAAAACTATAAAAGTTAGCGGAACCACAGTTTATATTATTGGTACCATAAATGGTACAAGCGCCATAGATTTTGATCCTTCTAGCAATACCAATAACATTACCGGAGCTGGCAATGACGATATTTTTGTAGCTAAATACGATGGTAGCTTAGATCCCACCAACACCTCTTTTTACAAATGGGCGTTTAATATTGGTAATCCGGAAAGAGAAGAACAGGGTAACATAACAATTAACGGGACCGATTTATATTTAACAGGCGCCACAAGATCTACATCATCATTAGATTTAGATCCATCCACCAACACCAATAGCGTAATAACAGCAACAAGCACCTTCTATTTATTTATGGCAAAGTACGATTTAAACTTTGCTCCCTCGAGCACTTCTTTTTTTAAGTGGGGCTTTAATACCGATTTGGATAATACCCAGTCCATATCAACTCTTAATATTAGTGGTACTGATATTATTCTTACCAGTAATAAGGTGAGCGAAAGCTCTATTGTTGATATCGATCCATCCGCCAATACCTATACGATAACCGGCAGGGGGATGACCATGATTAAATACGATGGTACAACCACCCCAAGCAATACCTCCTTTTTTCAATGGGGGTGGTGTTTAGGCGATTTGCAAATGTCTAATTTTCCAACCTCTGTTTATGATGCAGTGTTAGATGGTACTAATTTATTTATTGCAGGAATGGCAGGAGAAGGCACAGATATTGATCCCTCTAGCAATGTTAATACTTTTCCGGGTCTATGTGGCTTTACTGATATTCTTGTTGCAAAGTACGACATAAGCCTAAACCCTAGTAGCACCTCTTTTTTTCAATGGGCATTTACCTTATCTAGCACTAGTGATTGTACGTTTGGCTCACAAGAAAGGGCTGTTGGGTTAGTGATTTTTGATGACGATTTATATGTAGTGGGTAGTATTGATGACACCCCTGTTGACTTAGACCCATCAACTAATACCAATAGTGTTTCACCCACTTCCGCAGGGCAGGCTTTTGTGGCGGTGTACAAAAAAAACCTAATCCCTACCAATACTTTTTTTCATCAATGGGGGTTTATACCTACTGGAGGAGGGGGAAGCGGTGTTGATATAGAGGTAGATGCTATTGGAGATTTATACGTTACCGGATCTTTTTATTCCGAAAATGTAGATTTTGACCCTACAGCAGGCTCATTAGCACATTCAGCTTGCTTAACAGGCGCGACAACAACAAATAGTTTTGTTGGCAAATATGCATCAGGTATTCCGCTTCCAATACAACTAGTTTCTTTTAATGCTGAACCTGAAAATAATACACACGTAAACGTTTGGTGGGAAACGGCATCTGAGGTAAACAACGAATATTTTGTTGTGGAGCGATCGCAAGATGCGAAAAAATTTGAACCTATACTGTGGATTAACGCAAAGGGAAATAGTTATACAAAAATTAATTATTCTATTGTCGATTCCTTTCCATTTCAGGGTGTTTCTTATTACCGTCTCAAACAAATTGATTTTGATGGGGAATACAGTTATTCCAATTTGGTTGCTGTTATGCTTAAAAATGAATCTATTAATATATTTCCTAACCCTGCTAATGACCAAATAATGATTCTGGTAAATGATGAATATTTTTCTAATGGCTATGAAATAAGTATAGTGGATGCAATGGGAAAAAAACACTTTGTTGGGAGTTCAACTCAAGAGAAATATGAACTGGATATAGGAGAGTTATTTCTTCCTTGTGGTGTATATTCAATTAAGCTACAAAGTGCTAAATCATCAACCAGCCAAAAGGTTGTGCTAGTTCGGTAGCTTGTTTTTACCAAACAAAATCAATATATATGAAAAAGAAAGTATTCACTTTATATAGATTAAGATTCTTTCTGTGAAAATTTTAGACTTGTTTTTCATAAGTCCGTTTTTAGCAAAGAATCACCTATTGCACATTGCAAGCATTTTTTAGGGTTGCAATAGTTGTTTTTTAACTCTAAAAGGGCTTGGCTTTCCATTGCATTTTTTGCTTTTATGCCTATCGTTTCCCAATACTCAATTATAGAATTACTCTCTGCATCTATTTGTTCTAGAAGCATTAATGCACTAGTACAATGCTTTTCCGAATCTCTTAGTTTTCCATAAGTAAACTGAATTGGCGTTATGGTATTGATGATAATTGATTCTATTGCTTTTTTGCCAATGTTTACAGATTGTTTGCTTACTGATGGACTATCAAATTGAAAATGATTTTTCCAATAATCACTTATACTTATTTGAAATAATTTTTCTGCGCCATTGTAATTACTAATTTCTAGGAAAGAGGAGAGTAGATTTTTATTTTCCGATACCAGGCTTGCTAATTGTGCTATTCGTATGGTTGGAAACCCTACAGGGCGTATTTTCGAGAACTTCCAAATAGAAGCATCCAGTGTAGTGAGGCTATATTTGTGTTTTAAGTGCGTGTACTCGGTTTTCAGTTGTTTTGGGTAATCGTCCTTAAATTCTGCGTTTAAAAATCCTGCTTGCCCAAATAGTAGCGATTCTACAGCTAGTTTATTTCCATTTATTTTTTCTAGAATCGTCCAATCGAAGCTATTGGCTAATTGCAACATGGGCTCTGCATTGGTTTTAAATCCCCAACTTTTAAAAAGAAATTTATAGAATACAGCGATCCAATTATTGGTGGTTAATTGTAATGATTGTGTTATTTCGCTACTTTTTCTTTCAAGACGTTCAATAGCAAGCCTTTCTAGCCAAGACGAAATAGTGAATTCGCCTACACCTTTTACTTGTTTTTCGCAAGGGATGGTGTGTTTACTTTGTACAAGTTTTGTGTAGTTGCTAAGTATATAAGGGAATACAATATTCTTTAATTCAAGTGTTGGAAGCGTTTCTCCATTTTGTTTAATTTCTGCATCATGGTTGTAAACTACATGCAGGATAACGTTTTTATATGCATTGTCATTTTGATGCTTGTGTTTTAGCCAGTCAGAAGAGTTGACGTGAATCTCCACATTGCCAGCCCATTCGGTATTATTTATTTTTATGCGTGCGTTAAAAAAATCCGGTCCTGAATTTTTATTGTGTTCTCCTGTTTTTAGAATTTCGAGGGAAATATTTTTTGATGTAGTAATGTTTTTTTGCTCAAAAAGTCTGAATTTCCAGATGTGATGAAGTAGATCTTCTGAAATCATTGGTATATAAATTAACGCAGTTGAATGGTCAATTCATTATTTAATTTTATGGCTTCTTCTCTAGCTTTTACTGCAAAATCTTCTTTGTTGCTAGCGTAAATAATTCCGCGAGAGGAATTGATTAGTAATCCGATATCTTCATTTTTTCCGTACTTAAACACTTCCTTTATATCTCCACCTTGAGCACCCACTCCGGGCACTAAAAGAAAATGATTCGGGATTTGTTTTCTTATTTCTTCGAGCATCTCCGGACGGGTAGCACCCACTACATACATCATGTTTTCTGCATTTCCCCATTTTTGTGAAACCTCTAAAACTTGTTGATATATGAATGCATTACTTACATTTTTAGTTAATTGAAAATCATCCGCTCCTTTGTTAGATGTAAGTGCAAGTAGAATTACCCACTTGCCTTCGTATTGTAGAAATGGTGTAACGGAGTCAGAGCCCATGTAAGGTGCTACAGTTACCGCATCAAAATTCATAAGCCCGAAGAATGCTTGTGCATACATAGTTGATGTATTTCCAATGTCTCCGCGTTTGGCATCGGCAATGGTAAATATGTTTTTAAATTCTTTTAGGTAATGTGCTGTTTTTTCTAAAGCTTCCCAACCCACAGAGCCAAGGCTTTCGTAAAATGCGGTGTTTAGTTTATAGGCAACACAAACATCGTTTGTTGCATCAATTAGTTGTTTGTTGAATTCGAAAACTGGGTCAGATGAAGAAAGTAAGTGTTTGGGAATTTTTGTAATATCGGTATCTAAGCCTATACAAAGGCAAGATTTTTTTTGAATGATACTATTTTTTAATTCTTGCTTTGTCATACCTGTCTTAATAAATAATTAATTACAAACCTCCATCCTTTAATCTTTCTGCATTTTCTGCCATGTGCAGGGCATCTATAAACTCTTGAATATCTCCATTCATAAAAGCCGGAAGGTTGTGTGTGCTCAAGCCAATGCGGTGATCGGTAACTCTACTTTGAGGATAATTATACGTGCGAATTTTTGCAGAACGGTCACCGGTAGAAATCATGGTTTTTCTTTTTTTAGTTACATCGTCCATCTTTTTTTGATACTCAATTTCGTATAGTTTGGTTTTTAACATTTGTAATGCACGTTCTCTATTGCCATGCTGAGATCGCTCTATTTGGCATGTAACAACAATGCCCGATGGCTTGTGCGTCATCATTACTTTTGTTTCAACCTTGTTTACATTTTGCCCACCGGCACCGCCCGAACGAGCTGTTTGTACTTCAATATCTGCAGGATTGATGTTTACTTCTACATCGTCTGCTTCGGGCATAACTACCACACTTGCAGCGGATGTGTGCACACGTCCCATTGTTTCTGTATTTGGCACACGTTGTACACGATGAACGCCAGATTCAAACTTTAATGTTCCGTAGGCGTTTTCGCCAATCACGTTGCAAATAATTTCTTTGAATCCGCCTACTGTACCTTCGGAGCTATCTACCAATTCAACCTTAAAGCCATGCGATTCGCAATAGCGCGCATACATTCTAAATAAATCTCCGGCAAAAATACTTGCCTCATCTCCTCCCGTTCCTGCACGTATTTCAACCACTGCATTTCTATCGTCTTCCGGATCTTTTGGTACTAGTAGGTTTCTAACCTCTTCGTCTAACTTAGTTTTTTTTTCGGTAAGTTCTTCCAACTCCAATCGTGCCATTGCTTTGAACTCTTCGTCTTTCTCATTCATGAGAACATCTTTAGCAGAAGCTATATTGTCGATAGTACTTTTGTAAATGTGATAAGCATCAACTATAACTTTTAGGTCTTTGTATTCTTTATTTAATTTTGTAAAAAGCTTCATGTCACCCATGGTTTGTGGGTCTGAAAGTTGTCTTTCTACATCTTCCCAACGTTGTTTTATGGCTTGTAATTTATTTAGCATACTTTAAAATTGTACTGGTTGAAATTAAGAATTAATGAATTATAGCTTACTAAAGTAAAGCTAATGTTTAACTATTTTTTCTTTAAGAATAGTTTTTGTTTCAGATTCGATGACTAAGTTGTATAGCCCTCTGTTTAATGGGATTGTAGAGAATGAAAAAATGTTTTGACCTTTTTTTGAAAACTCTTCTAGCAGGGTGATAACAAGTTTTCCTTGCATATCGTATATATTGAATTTTAAGTTTGTTTGTTCTTCAAGAAAGAAATTGACAGAAAGTAGATTTTCTGTAGGATTAGGGTATACTAAAACTGTGTTTTCGGTTTTAGGTGTAACCCGCTCTGATTGCGGAGAACCTAATTTAGCCACAAAAGTTCCATACTTTTTATTCGACTTCCCAAATGAACTAGATATCCATACCACACTTGGTTCATTGTATTTTTTTTGAGAGCCGGAGTAGTCGCCCCATCTTTCGTATGCACCGGAAGCTTGATCTATAACATTGCTTCCTTCTTTTAGTTTTATCACGTTAGAGTACCCATTTTCGTTACTGTAGTAGATAGCTGATACACCTGCAAAATCAGTTGGGGAAGAGTGGCTAAAGGTAATGAGAGATTCGTTTTCTGGTTTGGTTGCTCCGCTATAATTGATGTAGGAGCCGCAGTAAGATAGGTTTGGATACCCGAAGTCAAGTACACTATCTCCAATAATTTTTACATGAGAGATGACTGGGTTTTCGCTTTGTAAGTTGGTAACTATACCGTGGTAAATAGCAGCAAATCCTGTAGTTGTATCTTTTGTATGTTGTACGAACTGAATTTTATCGTTGTGCAAAAATCCGCCCAACACCCTGGAGTCATTGGTTTGCAGGAATAGCCCATTTTTTTGTCGTGCATCCGGTACTAAGAAATATTTTGTAGGAGATTTAAGTAACTTAATTTTTACCGAGGCATTACCACTTGTTAAATGGTCGGTTATTTCTACTAAAAATAACGAGTCGTTTTCTTGAGCAAAATTTCTATTTGATAATAAATATAAGTTTGGTCCTAATAGTTCTGCTCCACCTTTTACAGGAAATAAATTTCGAATATTTCTATTGTCAAATTTAATGTTGTGGTAAACGGAATCAATTAGTGGTTGGCCATTGTAGCCTTCTTGCTTTTGCACTTGCCATATAAGACTTTCAACAAAATCTGTTTTCCAATTTGGGTTAAGAGCATTTGTTTTTATCAAATTTACGGTAAGAAAAAAATCTTGTTTCGTAATAGCTACAATTGGGTAGTCGCTCCAAAGGTTATTGTTAAAAGGGTTTCCGGGAAGAAAATAAAAATTCCAATTACCTGTTGGGTCGTTGGTTTGTGAGAAGGCAAGTATAATCTTGCTTTGCGCCCCAATGTATCCATTTAGGTAAACCATAATAAATCGGTCGGCTTCCGGATCATAAATAACTTTAGGGTCGTATTTGGATTGATTAATGCCTAACACACTTGAAAAAGCGTGCAATGTTTTTGAGAAAAGAAGTGTGTCGTTATTGTTGGTGTCGTAAATGTAGATGATAGAGTTTATAACAGATACAAGTATTCCTGCATTTGAAATGGCCATGTCGTTGTCTAATGGATATCCCGAATTTTGCAAGTTTGCCTCAAAAGTATCTAGTACCAAAGGTTCTGGCGCTATAGAGGTGTGCGGCCCATTGTGATTTGTTTTAAACGTATTTGTGTTACTTTGTTTTTTTGCCAAAAATTCTTGGTGGTATTTTTTCTTTAGTTCAATTAAGTTGCCTCTGTAACTGTTGGGCGATGGCATCTCGGTGTTTAACAAGGATACAGCGTAATCTTCTTTAACTGCAGAAAAATTTACAACAAAAGGTCCTTCGACAGTAACGCTCGATTTATCAAATGTAGTTTTTTGAGCAAAACTGCTTAACGCAATTACTATAAAAAGGAATACACTAAAAAACTTAATTTTGGCAAAACACATAGCTGCAAAGTTACGAGAAAAGATGTAGAGCTACAAGTATAAATTTGATATGTAAAAAACTGCGTACAATATGCTGGCTATGCCGTTGGTGGTAAAAAAGGCAATGTTTACTTTGCTTAAGTCATTGGGCTTTACGATAGAGTGCTGGTAAATTAATAACCCAATAAAAAGTACGGTGCCAACAAAGTACAGCATCTCAAAATGGAATAAAGAACCAATTAGCAAGAGTATTACAGCACAAGTTGTATGAAGAATTCTCGAAATTACCAATGCCCCTTTTTTGCCAAATACAACAGGAATAGAAAATAGATTTTCCGATTTGTCGAAGTCTTCGTCTTGCAATGCGTATATAATATCAAATCCGCTTACCCAGCACAATACTACGATTGATAATAGAACTGGTAAAAGAGCAAAGCTGCCGCTTACGGCTATGTATGCTCCAATTGGGGCTAACGATAGCCCTAGGCCTAAGACCAAATGGCACAAGGATGTAAAGCGTTTCGTAAAACTATAGCCGAGAACTACTGCGAGTGCAACAGGAGATAGAGCAAAGCAAAGATTATTTATAAAAAAAGTTGTGCCAACAAACAATATGCAATTGCTAATTGTGAATGCCAATGCAGATTTTTCTGTTATGATGCCGCTAGGAATCTCTCTAATTTTTGTTCTTGGGTTTTTTGCATCAATTTGTCTGTCGAGGTATCTGTTGAAAGCCATTGCCGCACTTCTTGCAAACACCATACACAATACAACCTTTGCAAGTAGAAAAATGTCAAAGCTGCTTTCTGTAAGCTTCACCGCAGAAAAAAAACCAATCATTGCAAAGGGTAACGCAAAAATAGTATGGCTAAACTTTACAAGTGATAAAAAGTTTTTAGTTGTGGCAATAATAGCTGCCATACATTAGTCCAGAATAAATTTTTGAGTAGAGATAATTTTTCCGTCTCTCTCAATGCAGCCAATATACATACCAGTTCCTATTTTAGCTTTTTCTAAAATATATTTTCCCGAAAACTGTTGAACTGTTTTTGAAAAAACAACTTCTCCTAATTGGTTAATTACCTTAATTGTGTAGTTCGATGAAGTGTTTATTCTGTCAAGGTCGTATTCAAACGTTACATTTTCGGTACTAGGATTTGGGTAAATAAGTAAATCGTTTGTGCTTTTTAATCCTCGTTCAGGTAATCCTAGCAGATTAGCTTGTATAGCAGGAAGTGCACTAAGTTTACCGTATCCCCAAGTGTTATTGGGTAAACTACTTCCTGTAAATGCATCTTGCTTAGCTGTAGTTAAAAAGGCTTGTTTAACGGCAGTTGCTGAGGCTGTAGGGAAGCGTTGTAGATAAAGAGCTGCTGCACCTGCTACAACCGGAGCTGCTGCGGATGTTCCGCCACCGCGTAAGTGATATCCGCCCCATGATACATAACTGGGTGCTGCACTAATAATTCCTGCAGCAAGCGATAATACCATACATGAATTAGTGTAAGCCCCTGTTGCAGATATATCTGGTTTTATTCTGCCATCACGTGTGGGGCCAACACTGGAGTTGCTAGCAATTGCACCCGGTGTTAAGCCTGGATCCAACGCTTGTGTTCCGTTTATATCTTTATGTGATTTTTTGTTTACATGATTAGCCACCGTAATTACATTGTCTAAGCACTGAAAGCTTGTCATGATGGTTTGTTGAATGTCCGGTAATTGGTAGTAGGTTATTGGAGGAAACACATTTCCGTTTGGTAGTCCGGATGAAACCATGTTGTAACTCCATGTGTCGAATTTGCCGGTTCCAGTGGTCATTAATCTCCAAGCAAACGAAGTAGAGTCCGGGGTAATTAAAAACTCTACACCATAGGTATCTCCTCCTGTAAGCGTGTCGATATAACTGAGTACTGTTCCAATACGCTGACTGTTGCTATAAAGAGTATCTAACATGATAGTTTGAAACGGAGATGCAACAATATTTTTGAATGGAATGTTGCCTTTGAATTGAAAATTAGGAGAAACTCTATCCGCACCAATGCTAAAATGTACATTTGCGAAATCAGTAGAGTCGGACCACATTTGAATATAAATTTGACTACTGTTGGATGGCTTTAAAAACCAAGTAAAGGAAGTGTCGCTATTTACCGTATAACCCAAATGTAGCGGAGAACCGCCTGAATTACCGCCTGCTGCAACAAATACTCGTCCGTTTTGTTGGTCAATTAAATTTTTTATTGCTTGTGCCTCAAGGTTTTTGCCATCGTGCGATCCAATGATACTGCCAAGACTTGCATTTATAACACACGGTTTACCTAGCTGTTGGGCTTTGTTGTATATATATGCTGTAGCATCTGCCACATCTTGGTCGGACGATGTATTAAAATTTAGTGCAACTAAAATAATATCTGCTTTAGGTGCAGCTCCTTGATTAAAGCCAACCGACTTTCCATTTCCAACAGCAATGCCGGATACATGTGTTCCGTGTCCGGAAAATTGAGTGTCGGTATGTGTGCAAAGTCCGCTATCAATTTGGCTGGCAGTCCACTCTGTTCCGTATGTAAAAGGCGCAGGAGGGTTTACTGTTGCAACATCTTGTTCCCAAATATATTTTATACGTGTTTTGCTTACACCGCCAATACTATCTCTATAATCGGGATGATTGATGTCCATTCCGGAATCTATGATGCCAATTACAATTCCGCTGCCATCGTATGCTTGCGGCAATGAGCCTAGTCCTTGATGGATTGGTTCAATGTCATTTCTTAAGCGCATGGTATCGTTTAGCGCTTCTAGTTTTGTAAACAAATTACTGTGTTCAATTTTTACTACTGCAGAGTTTTGTGTTAATGCATAAATGCCTTTTGTTGGAATTTGAATAGCTGCAATATCTCCTGCAGCGTATTTAAAATTTCCACCGTGTTGTTGTGTAATTTCTTTTATGATTGAAATATTTCCTTTTACAAAAACAGAAAGCAAGTCGCTAGAAGATGCTGTTGAGTTTAACTTCAACGCCAACGAAAAATTCATTTTTTGAGTTTGGGCGTTTGAAATACTTGTAACGAGTATAATTAATAAGAATGTGAAAATACGTGTCATGTTGTTTTTTTTGATAATAGGTTTAATGTATGAAAAAAAATGCAGGAATTCAAGTGTAATTTTTAGATGTTTTGTACGTGGACTATTGCTTTTCGTTGGTATTGTTGGTATATTAAGACAACCCATTTTTGAATTAGCATGAGAGCATCCCCCAAAACAAAGACAATTTTCCTTGTCTTATTTTTTTTGTCACATACACTATTTGCACAAAAAATTTGTTTAACTAATCCAGATTTTGAAGGTCAATCTGCAGCACATCAAGTTGCTCCAGGTTGGAGCATAGCAAACGGAACAACTCCAGATGTTCAACCTGGGCAGTGGGGTATTACTGTGCCTGCTTCCACAGGCAATACCTATCAAGGTTTTGTAGGAGATGGTACTCCAGGTTCTGGTAATTGGCAGGAAAAAGCATGTCAGCTTGTACCCGGATGTTTTCAGGCTGGTGTAAAGTATAAACTAGAAATTGATTTGGTTAATATACCTGTAAATGGAGGAGGCATAGGCAATGCTGATTCCTGTCTTTTTGGCGTTTTTGCCATGTGGGGAGGTAATAATTGCAATCATCAAGGAGAATTGTTTTTTGATACCATAGTTCGAAACCCTACTTGGCAAACCTATTCATTTCAATTTACACCAACACAAACATGGTGTTATTTAACAATAGGGCATAATGGAAATGTTGTAAACCCTAAATCGTCATGCAGTAATACAAATAATCCGTATTCTTATTTTGGTGTAGATAATTTGAGTTGTTTTCTTTCCACCAAAGAAGTTGTTTCTACAGATGTTACATGTTTTAATCAATGCAATGGAACGGCCAAGGTGAAGATTTATGGAGGTGTTCCTCCTTTTACTTATTTATGGAGTCCGAGTGGTCAAACCACCGATAGTATTGGAGGTCTGTGTGCTGGCGTTCACTATGTTACTATAACGGATTCTACAGGTGCCGTTTTT
>JAFLBG010000023.1 GCA_017303975.1 Bacteroidota bacterium | reverse complement strand
TACAGCAGTTCTGTTGTCTTTTTTATTTACTTGTCCGAATAAATTTTCTTCTTGTTCATCAATTCCCATTTTTCTGTAACGCCAATCAAAACCAATAAATGGCATCAACCATTGCATTTTTCCAATGTATCGTCCTAAATGTGTTTCAGTTTCATAGCCGTGCATATCATTGTATCCTAAACGCCATTCTGTGCCCATGCTCCAACGAGTGTTTTGTAGCATTGCCATTCCGTCATTTCCATTTGTCGCAAAATCATTTTCCGCCATAAAATGAAGTTTACGGTCATCAGCATAGAGTTTTCTTTGCGCCAGTTTTGGATTTGGAATTAAAGGATTTGGCTCTTGATTTTCATAACTAAAAACTCTTCCCATTCCACTCATCATGTGGTAAAGAATATGACAATGAAAAAACCAATCTCCTTCAACATTGGCATTAAACTCTAATGTATCTGTTTCCATTGGCATAATATCTACAACATTTTTAAGCGGTGCATTTGCACCTTGTCCGTTTAATAGTCTAAAATCATGACCGTGTAAATGCATTGGGTGTCGCATCATAGAGCCATTATATAATATGATACGAACATTTTCCCCTTTTTTAATCAATATTTTATCCGTTTCGGAAACTACTTTATTGTCTAAGCTCCACACATAGCGGTTCATATTTCCTGTAAGTTCAAACTTTAGTTCCTTGACTGGTGCATCTTTGGGAAGTGAGGTATGACTTGGCGATTTCAACATTGCATAATTTAGCGTTACAATATCTGCCAAAGCATTCGCATTGTATCGGTTTGGGTCGTCATCACTTTGCTTGGGTTTACTTTCACCTGTAATTTCTGGATACATTACCACGTTCATATCCATTTGATTTAACGACATATTCATTCCCATATCGTCAAGGTCGCCATTCATTTTCATCATATCGTTCATCATCTTCATTCCCTCAAAATATTTCAATCTTGGTTGTGGTGATTTGAGTTGTTTGATGCCGTTGCCAATATATAATGATGCTGAATTGGTTCTGTCCTCGGTGGTTGCCAAAAATTCAAAAGCCGTATTTTCGGTAGGAATAGTTACAATAATATCGTAGGTTTCAGAAACAGCAATAATCAATCTATCAACTTCAACAGGCTCAACATCGTTGCCGTCATTAGCAACTACAGTAATTTTTCCACCTGCATAAGTTAGCCAGAAATAAGAAGATGCTCCTCCGTTAGAAATTCGTAACCGAACCTTATCGCCTGCTTTTAATTCTTTTCCATCAATGTTAGTAAGGTCTGCGCTTGGTTTACCGTTCATCAGTATTTTTTCGTAGTACACATCGCTTACGTCCATTGCCAACATTCTTTTCCATTCGTTTTTTAGTTTGGTTTTAAAATGCCCTGCTTTAATTGCCTCTCCGTAACTCTGAACGGAATTTTTCTTTAATGCGGGATAATCGTTGGCGTTATGCAACATTCGATGAATGTTTTCAGGTTTTACATTTGTCCATTCGCTTAAAACAATTGGTAAGGTTGGTATATCATCTATCCCCTTTCTGAATGTTTTATCATCTTGCCTTTTTAGCATTACAAAGTTTCCATACATACCTATTTGTTCCTGTAAGCCAGAGTGTGAATGATACCAATGCGTACCATTTTGAATGATTGGGAATTTATAGACATGCGTAGTATTTGGTTTGATTGGCATTTGCGTTAGATTAGGAACGCCATCTTCTTTATTTGGCAAAAGAAGTCCGTGCCAATGCAAAGATGTTTCTTCTTTTAGCAAATTGTGTACATGAATTTCGGCTGTATCTCCTTCTGTAAAAACCAATGTTGGCATTGGTATTTGTCCGTTTACAGCAATGGCTTGTTTTTCTTTCCCGGCAAAATTCACTAATGTGTCTTTTACATAAAGATCATACCTAACTGTTTTTTGAGCATAGGTCAAATGAGTTACTAAAAGCAATAGTGCTATCGGCAACAGTTTTTTATAAATATTTTTTTGATTATCCATTTTAAGTATTTCATTGTTAAAATGATTAATAGGGTAGCCGAAGGATACCCTATATTTTTATTTAATTGTTTCTACAGTTTTACCACAGGTAAGCATTTGCGAGCCGTAATACGGATTTTTCACCTCATTTTCTTTACTTAACCAATTAGCCCCTTTTCCATCGTTTGCCATTGGGCAAAATTGGTAATAGGTTGGTGTTTCGGTTTTTGAAACTTTGATAAGGGCATACATATTTTTTGAAAGCGACATCAAATGGTCTCTTTGATGTGAAGCTTCTTTGGTGTTTGCAATATGTTCAGCATCAAAAGCCAAATCTTTCATTACTTTCATCCAAACAGGATGTTCTTCTGCTGCCAATTTTTCCATTTTTACAGCATTGATTGCGTTAAGCAATTCCTTTGCTTTTGTTGATGCGGTGTTTCCGTCTGTTTTTACCAAAGCATCTTTTACCGCAAAATAATTGTCGAACACTGCTTTTAGTTGATTTGTTTCTTGCTTCGTATCAACTACATTTTCTTGATTGTGCATTGAATGGTCTTCAATAACAGTGTTTGTTGCCATTGCTGTTTTGTTTACCCGTTCGTATTGGCAGCATCCTGGCAATTTGGCGTACACATCATCCGGAGCCAGGAATTTATCACTGTCATAACCTGCCAATGCGATGCGTTTCAGGATTTCATCCAGGTTTGTTTTGGTACTATCGTAGCTGATGCTTGCTATTTTGTTATCTTTGTTCCAATCCACGGTGGCAACTTTCTTGAGATTTCCAGCCGTTTCAATGGTTTTCTCACACATTCCACAATTGCCATACACTTTTACATTTTCTGTTTTTGTGTTCTTCATTTGTGCATTACATGCGGAGACGGAAAACAGCAAAAAGCTTGCTGCTGATATTTTTGCTATTGTATTCATAACTGTTTTTTTTTAGTTGTTTATTAATTCTATTTTAAATCCTGCTTCCTTTACTTTTTTGATGACTTCTTCTTCGCTTATTTCTTCCGTATGCACGGATAAGATCTTGTCCTTGTTTTCTGTATCTACTTCCCAATGACAGATTCCTTCGGCTTCATTGAGGAATGGTGTAACTTTTGCCACACATCCACCGCAGTTGATGTTGGTTTTGAACTTTATTATTTTATCCTTTGTATCCATTTTAATTTAATAATTTACAATACAAATTTCGTATATATTCTGTCCAATTGCGTTACTGTATTTTTGAATTGATTTGTAACATTTACGGCTGCCTATTTTTTATACTTCAACCACAAACTATTACTTATTACACTTACACTGCTCAATGCCATTGCTGCTCCTGCAATCATTGGGTTGAGCAAGAAACCATTAATCGGGTATAAAATACCTGCAGCAATTGGAATACCAATAAGGTTGTAAATAAATGCCCAAAAGAGATTTTGCTTTATGGTGCTGACTGTTGATTTTGACAAATGTATTGCTTCCGGAATTTTTGTAAGGTCAGATGAGATAATGGTCATCTTAGCTACATCCATTGCAATATCGCTTCCTTTACCCATTGCTATACTCACGTCTGCTTGAGCCAATGCTGTGCTGTCGTTGATACCATCGCCAACCATTGCTACAACCTTCCCTTGTTCTTGTAATTGCTTTACAAACATGGCTTTATGTTCAGGCAACACTTCGGCTTTGTAATGTTTGATTCCAACTTTTTCTGAAACAGCTTTAGCTGTCATTTCGTTGTCGCCTGTAAGCATATAAACTTCAATGTCTGATAGCTGTAATTCTTCAATTGCCCTTTTAGAAGTTGCTTTAATTTGGTCAGCTATTGCCAGTATGGCTATTACTTTTTTTGTATTGGTAAACCAAATTACTGTTTTGGCTTCATTACTATATTGATTGGCTTTTTCAACAACCGAATTTTCAATTAATATTTCATTTTCTTGTATCAGCCTTTTGTTTCCAATGAAATAAGTTTCACCGTCAATTTCAGCTTTTGCTCCTTTACCTGTAATGCTTTCAAATTTTGATATTGAAATGGTGTTTTGATTTTTTAGATGGGTAACAACCGCTTCTGCCAAAGGGTGTTCTGATTGCTTTTCAATGCTGAAAAGTATTTGTTTTAATATCAGGGTTTCATCAGTCCAAAAATCATTTGTTACAATGGGTTTGCCTTCTGTAATAGTTCCTGTTTTATCGAGTATTACTGCATTTACCTTTTTTGTCAATTCAAGACTTTCAGCATCTTTAATTAAAATCCCCTTTTCTGCTCCTTTGCCCACTCCAACCATTATGGCAGTAGGAGTAGCCAGACCCAAGGCACAAGGGCAGGCAATAACTAATACGGTAATAAGGGCTAACAATCCCTGAGTAAAACCATTGTCTCCGCCAAAGATGTTCCATACAATAAATGAAGCAATTGCAATTATAATTACAATAGGCACGAAAACACCTGCAATTTTGTCCACCAATTTTTGGACAGGAGCTTTACTGCCTTGTGCATCCTGCACCATTTTGATAATGTGTGCAAGCATAGTTTCACTGCCTACTTTGTCGGCTTTGAATTGAAAACTTCCTTTTTGGTTTATTGTACCTGCAAATACTTTTTCGTTCTCATTTTTCAATACAGGAACAGGCTCACCGCTCAACATACTTTCATCAACATAAGAATTTCCATTGATGACGGTTCCATCCACTGCAATTTTTTCTCCAGGTTTTACGACAATCGTATTGCCAATTTCAACTTGCTCAATGGGGATTTCCATTTGATAACCGCCATCATGCACAATTGTAACTGTTTTAGGCTGTAAGCCCATCAATTTCCTTATTGCAGATGAAGTATTTCCTTTGGCTTTTTCTTCCAATAGTTTACCTAACAATATATAACCAATGATAACAGATGCAGCTTCAAAATAAACGTGAGCGTGTAATCCCCTTTCGTGCCAAAATTCAGGTGCCAGTGTATTGAAAACACTGAAAATGTAAGCAACACCTGTGCTTAATGCCACCAAGGTATCCATATTGGCAGAGCGATGTTTGGCTTGTTTCCAAGCATTGATGTAAAAATCTCTCCCTAACCAAAATAAAACTGGGGTACTTAAAAACCACATTATTTCATTGGCAAAGGGTATATCCATAAAGAACATACCTATAACTACAACTGGAACCGATAATGTTAAAGCCCAATAGGTTTTCTTTTTTAATATACTAAACTTCTCTTGCTGAATATGCTCAATCGTCTCATCACCTGAAGTACTTTCATCAATTAATAAATCGTAGCCAATACTTTGAACAGCTTTTCTCAAGCTATCTGATTGTACCAAACTCGGAATAAATTCAATGGAAACCTTCGCATTTGTATAATTGACGCTAGCATCTACAACTCCAGCTTGAGCTTTAAGTATACTCTCTACACTTACTGCACACGAAGCACAAGTCATTTGCAATACTGGAAATAACTTCTTTACGGTTGTTACTCCATAACCTAAATCTCTTATGGTTTTAACGGCTTCTGAAACAGTCTCTTGATTTTGAGTTCTAATTATAGCCTGCTTATTATTCAGTTCTACTCGATGTGAATCAACACCTGTAAGTTTAGACAATCCATTGTCCACTATTAAAGCGCAGTGTTCACTTTCAACGCCTTCAAGGGGAATTCGAATTTCTTTATTATTTGTTGCCATACCTTTGATAGTATTATTACACTACAAAGGTGGCAACATTTTAGTTCATGCTCGTTACTTGATTTTGGATTGAATTTGTAACATTTACACTTCATCCAATGGTTTTCGTTTGATTTCCTTGATATTTTTAAAATGAGTAGGAGTAAGTCCTGTAACTTTTTTAAACTGATTGCTTAGATATCCAACGCTGGAATAATTCATTTGGTCAGCTATTTCGCTTAATGATAATTCATCATAAACCAATAGTTCTTTTACCTTTTCAATTTTTTGTGCAATGAAATACTTCTCAATTGTTGTGCCTTCTACTTCCGAAAACAAGTTTGATAAGTAAGTGTAGTCGTGATATAGTTTACTGCTCAAATAGTCAGATAAATTGGATTTTAATTCGCTGTTATTTTGATGTATAATTTCAATAATGTATGATTTAATTTGTCCGATTAGACGACTTTTTTTGTCATCAATCAATTCAAATCCAAACGTTTTGAGATGATTGTCAAGGTTAGTTTTTTCAGTTTCAGTAAAGTCGTTTTTGAGTTCAACTTCGCCTAAACTAATATTCAAAGTTTGAAAACCTAGTTTCTCCAATTCATTTTTCACTACCATTATGCAGCGATTACAAACCATATTTTTGATATAAATTTTCATATGTTAATGTTTATGTCGTGCGTTGGCAAAAAAGTGGCTCTTTTGGTTTTGCGAAGGGTCGGCCTTGTGTGTCGGGGCAAAACCAAAAGAGCCACTTGTGCGGCTGGCTAAAATTGTTTTTAAAAAAGTGCGGTGGGAAAAAATAAAAAACATTGGTTCGGATTGAGTGTCGGCTTATTAGCTGTCCCGTTGCAAAATGGTCTGTATGTTTTTGTTCACCTGTCAAAATGGTTTGTCTTTGTTTTAATGTTTAAATTTTGATCGGTCTGTCGTTGTTGCACGGTCGTCCTACCATTGGCTATAACGTTTTGCAGCTACCCGAAGGTGGCGATTTCGAAGCACTTCACTGTCAACCAAGCAGAAACTTTGATAGAAGCACAAAGCTTGATTTAACCACTGAACCGCCACTTTTGGGTAGCTGCTGTTAGGCACAGTTATAATTTGTTCATATCAATTTCATAGCCTGAGTTTCGCAATTCGCGTGCAACTTTTAAATGCCACGCATCATCCTCGTCCATTTTTACATAGACTACTCCAGAAATGTCGTTTGGCGTTTCAATGTCGTCTTTCACCAATGCGCAAACATTTTGTCTTCCAATTTTTCCAATTAAAAAACCGTGTTCAAAAACAACATTTTGTCTTGCTCTATTTTTCAATTTAGGATTTTCTTCTCTTTTCGCTCCGATGTCGCAAGGTGTATAAAGTATAATGCCAAAACCTACATTCGAGTATGCTTCAATTTTTTCAATTACTGTCTTGCTACCACTAGCTTGTTCGTGAAGTATGATTGGTGTCAATCCTAACTTTTCAATAAACCGTGCTGTTTTTGTTTTTGCTGCTTCATCGTGTCCGTGTACAATAAAAACTTCTGTTCTTGAAACTGACGGTTTAGCTGTCGATACTGAAACTGGTGTACTTGTCGCTACTTGCGATTTAAGTAATTCCGCTCTTGTCAGTAAGCTTTTCAGGTTGTCCAATTTGTACTTCACTAAATTCTTAAATGTCTGTACTGGATTTCCTTGAACTTCGCCCATCTGACCCATAAATGTGTACCCTGCGTGATTATATGAGTCCATATAATCGTTGATTTCAATGTTAAATACTTGTTTAAGCATTTCAAAGTTATAGTCGGTCCATAACTTGTAATCAGAGTTCGCAGTTGTTAGTTCATTTTGATTTGAAATGTTACGATTAAATATCTCTTCGCCAATTTCAATTCGCTTTTCTAATTTACCAACAAAGTCAGCATTACTTATTGTCAAAATAGCTGTCTCCTTGGGTGTCTGTGTTGTGCTTTTTCTTGTTGCCATTATTTAGTTACGGTGTCGTTTAATAATTGTGCCTAACGTTCCCCAAGCAAGCACAGGCGGCACTTTCTTGCACCTACTTGTCTACTTGCAGAACTGTTGATTAAATGTACAAATGTTTTTTAGCGAAGGCAAAAAAGAAATGGGCGAAGCACCTTAATTTATGCCGAAGCCCATGTGTAAGCTTCCCCAAAGTTGAGCCAATTAAAAATAGAAAATCGACAAGCAGCTACAGCTGCGCGTTCAGTTTTTTAAATTTAACTTTAAATGGTAACAACAATGAAAAAAACATCAAAACAATTTTAATCTTTACATTATTTATTTGTAAAGCTTTCGGACAAAACAACGAACTACAAAACTTCGTTGACCAAGGAGTTAAACTTTATGACAATGGCGACTACAAAGGTGCCATTGAACAATATAAAAAAGCATTGCAAGTTGACAAAAAATCACCTCTTGCTAACTATGAAATTTCATCAACCTATTTTGCTTTAAAAGATTACGAAAAAGCAATTGAACACAGTGATTATGTTATATCCGCTAAATCAAACTATATAGACCAAGCGTATATACTAAAAGGCACCGCTTTTGATATGTTAGGTAAATCAAAAGAGGCTATTAAGACTTATGAAAAGGCTATCAAGGAGTTTCCCAATAATCATTTATTATATTATAATTTAGGTTATACTTCTTATAGCTTAAAAGAATATAAGGACGCTGAACTAGCCTTACAAAATTCTTTAAAAATTAAACCTTCACATGCAAGCAGCCATTTGCTATTAGGCTATGTTATGAGCGAACAAGGTAATAGAGTAAAATCACTTTTAGCACTTTACAATTTCCTATTGCTCGAACCCAATGGAAATAGAACAAAAGCCGCTTATGAACTATTAGACTTTGAACTTAAAAAAGGTGTAAAAAAAGAAAATGAAAAATCAACAACTATAACACTATCAGACAATAAAGAATCTGACGAATTTCGTGCAGCAGAACTAATGCTTTCTCTTCTAGAGGCATCAAAAAATTTAGAGGAAAATGAAAAGAAAACAGAATACGAACTATTTGCTGATAACACGAAATCATTCTTTTCTGTTTTAGGAGAATTGAAAAAAGACAATAAAGGTTTTTGGTGGAATTATTATGTAGACTTCTTTTATTCAATGACAAACGACAAGCATATTGAGGCTTTTAGCTATTATATTACTCAATCAAAAGAAGATGAAAAAATATTCATTTGGCTAAAAGACAACAAAGATAAAGTTGAGGCATTATCGAAATGGTATTCAAATTACAACAGAAAATTTTAATTACAACAATCTCATTTTATTATAAAGAAGAAAAGACTAGTAACGAGAATGCTTTGACCATAGCGTTTGCAACGCTTCAAAATCGCACAAACGCTAAGATTTCCAAGTGTATTCTTTCTCTTACTGGGTTTTCTTACTTGAGTTAATGTGTGTAATTACGGAAAAATTTGCAAGACAGAAACTATCACTATGCGCATAGTTTGAAAATGAGCTGAGTTAATTGGCTTAAAAAGAGTATTTTTGGCGTATTCAACCAAATTAGATATGCCAGATTATAAAAAATATTTTGCTATACCTGCAACTCCGGAAGAAGTTTATTTGGCGCTTACTACCCCCTCCACTATACTATTATGGAGCGGAGAGCCCGCAATAATGAGTACAGAGCCCGGATCGGAATTTTCGTTGTGGGAAGATAACATTACCGGAAAAAACATTGAATTTGTAGAAAACAAAAAAATTGTTCAACAGTGGTACTTTGGCGATGATTCGGAAGATTCGATTGTAACCATATTGCTACATGCCCATGAAAAAGGCACTTCTTTAGAGCTAAGACACACCAATATTCCTACTGAAGCATATGATGACATTGTAGAAGGCTGGAACAAAAACTACTTGGGCGCATTAAAAGATTTTTACGAAGACTAAAAACACCTATGATTACTTTCGACCAATTAAATTTAAGTAAGCAACTTTTAAACGCTCTATCGGAATTGGGATACATATACCCCACTCCAATTCAGGAAAAAAGCTTTCCGGTTATTATGTCCGGAAAAAATGTTATTGGTGTTGCACAAACCGGTACTGGAAAAACATTTGCATACTTATTGCCTATACTCCGACAACTTAAATATTCGGAAGAAAGACAGCCAAGAATACTAATTGTAGTGCCCACCAGAGAGCTTGTGCTGCAAATTGTAAAAGAAATAGAAAAACTCTCAAAATACGTATCAGTGCGATTTGCAGGCGTGTATGGCGGAACAAATATAAACACACAAAAAACAGTTGTGTACAATGGATTGGATATTTTAGTTGGTACTCCCGGAAGATTAATGGATTTAGCACTTACCGGAATTTTACGATGGAAATCGATTCAAACATTGGTAATTGATGAAGTGGACGAAATGTTTAATCTAGGATTCCGAACACAGTTGGTAAATTTAATTGATGCGCTTCCTAAAAAGCGACAAACGCTACTGTTTTCGGCAACCATGAGCGATGATGTAAAAAAAATTATATCGGAATTTGTTATTGCTCCTGTAACGGTTGCTATTGCTAATTATTCAACACCGGTTGAAAAAATTGAGCAAACGGCCTATTATGTACCTAATTTTCACACAAAAGTAAATTTACTGGAACACCTTCTTAAGAATCATCCCGAGCTAAACAGAGTGCTTGTTTTTGTAAAGAGCAAAAGGCTTGCGGACAATTTATATACAGAAATTTCGAATAAATTTCCAAATCAATTGGGTGTAATACACTCTAACAAAACCCAACCACAGCGTTTTGGAGCTATACAACAATTTGGTAGCGGAGAATTACGAGTACTAATTGCTACAGATATTATAGCCAGAGGTTTAGATATTGAAAACATTACACACGTTATAAACTTCGATACACCGGATATTGCAACAGATTATATTCACCGAATAGGAAGAACCGGCAGAGCCGATAAAACAGGGGCATCTATTACATTTATTAGTGAGGCAGAAAAAGAGTTTCAAGTGCAGATAGAAACCTACATGAATAAAGAAATTCCTATCGTAGAACTGCCCAAGGATGTTAAAATATCTACTAAATATACCGAAGACGAAAAACCTGTTTTGTTTGACAAGGGTTATTACAAGAGCAGCACAATAAAAAAATCGAAAGGTGCTTTCCACGAGAAGAAAGGAAAAAACATGAAAATTAATCTAGGCGGGCCGTATAAACGAAGAATGGCGTTAGAGAAAAAACAGGGCAGAAAAAGAAAATAATTCGTTAAGCAACCAAATCTATTTGTCTTTGTAGATATCCGATTTAAGCACTCCCAACCTGTTTAAAAAGTGTTTGAACGAAACGCCCAATACACCTAGTCCGTATTGCATGCTTCTTCTAAAATTGATAGAAGATGCTTCCGGAAAGTATTTTGTAGGACAGGTTATTTCGGCAATATTAAACCCCTTCATAAATAACTGCGATATCATTTGGTTATCAAACACGAAATCATTGGAGTTGGCATGGTAGTTTACCGCTCTAATAGCATCCCCGGAAAAGGCTCTGTAGCCGGTGTGGTATTCAGATAATTTCTGTCCGATTAATATATTCTGACTCAATGTTAGCATTCGATTAAATATATATTTATATAAAGGCATTCCGCCTTTCAATGCTCCATTGCCCAAAATTCTCGAACCAAAAACTACCGGGTATAAATCGTTTGCAATAATATAAGACATAGAGCTTATTAGCAACGGAGTATATTGATAATCGGGATGCAGCATAATTACAATATCTGCATTGAGTTCTAACGCCTTATCGTAACAGGTTTTTTGATTTCCACCGTATCCCTTGTTTTTTTCGTGTCGAATGATGTGTTTAATTCCTATTCTCTTTCCAACCTCAACAGTTTTGTCGCTACTTGCATCATCAACCAAAACTACATCATCCACAATATCAAAGGGTATTTCTTTGTATGTTTTTTCTAATGTAAGCTCTGCATTGTAAGCCGGAAGAACAACTACTATTTTTTTATTCTTAATCATCTTGTCTATTGCTTAGAAAATGTAGCAACTGCTTCGCCATAAGGAGGCACTTTAACTCTCAACTTAAAAACACTTTCATCTAATTGAACAATGGCTCCTGTATCAGGATTTCCGGTAGTGGGTGTCATTACCAATTTGGTATCATTATCAATAAAAATCCACACTCCGGTGCTTTTTGTTTGAGGATCGGCAGTATTGCACTTTGTAAGCCCTTCATCAATTACAAAAGTACTGTCAGCCGAAAAAATGCTTATATCATCGCTTTCGCAGGCTGCAATGGTAGAATAAAAATCAATTGTACCAAACATAAGTGAAGTCATCTTCCAGTTCTTATTAATAAGAAGCTCCTTATTGGCTTTAGTAGGTTCATCAACTACAGGAGGCTCTTCCGTTTCTTTCTTTTTGCAAGAAAACAAAACAACAAGCACAAGACTTATTGTTAAAAATAAGGAAGCTACTTTTTTTGAAGGTTTCATCTTAAATAAGTATCATTTGTTAACCAAATATAATACTTTTGGGGGTAATTATACAACGGAAACTAGAGATTTACATTGGCAAATAATCTCTACTAAATTTAACATGTAACCAATAAAATAATTGCAAAAAAGCTCTCATCTAAACAAACTATGAAAACGTTACACAAATTTATGGTTCGCTCTTTTTTAGGTCCATTTGTGGCAACTTTTTTCATTTCCGTTTTTATACTCGTAATGCAATTTTTATGGAAGTATGTAGATGATTTAGTTGGTAAAGGATTTGAATTTATTGTAATTGCAAAGTTGTTATTTTATGCATCGGCTAAATTAGTAGCACTCGCAATGCCTTTGGCTATATTGCTTTCGTCCATGATGACCTTTGGAAATTTATCCGAGCAATACGAATTGGTTTCTATGAAATCGGCAGGCATGTCTCTTAAGCAAATTATGAAACCTCTTATTTATACAACCATACTTATATCTATATCTGCATTCTATTTTTCCAATAATGTTTTGCCAATTGTAAATTTAAAAATGAACGCTCTCCTGTACGATTTAAGAGAGTCTAAGCCGGCATTCAATTTAAAAGAAAAAATGTTTTACAGTGGCATTGAGGGCTACAGCATTCGGGTTGAGAAAAAAGGAAAAGATGGCAAGAGTTTAGAAAAAATATTAATATACGACCACACGCAAAACAACGGCAATACAAAAGTTATTTATGCAGATTCGGGCAAGATGAGCTTTTCTAATGACAAGCTGTATCTTATTTTAACCTTGTTCCGTGGCAATAGTTACGAAGAAATGTTAACGGATGCAAGAAGCAGAATAACTCGCCCTCACATGACCAACACATTTGATACATACACTATCTATTTTGATTTATCAGGCTTTCAATTGCATCGTACGGACGAGGATTTGTTTAAAAATAATTTTGATATGCTAACTATTGCCCAACTAGAAGATGGAATAGATAGTATGTATTATAAAAATGTCAAAAGGAAATCTGATTTTCACAAAGAAATTTTAAAAAATTACTACGCCAAAAGTGCCCAATACATTTCGCACAACGACTCGCTCCCTATCAACCCCAACTCTATATTAGCAAAGAAAATAGGACTTTCGCCTACTCAAAAAAAATTAGCAGGCAGCGAAATGAATATATACGAAACTGCATTAAACATTGCAAGAAGCGCCAAAGCCTACAACGAATCGCTCATCAACGACATTGAAATGGATGAATATGCAATTGCACGTTACAAGATAGAGTGGCATCGAAAATTTACACTATCATTTGCATGTATTATACTTTTCTTTATTGGCGCTCCATTAGGAGCAATTATTCGTAAAGGAGGATTTGGAATGCCCGCTATTGTTTCGGTTATCTTTTTTATCATATTTCACGTACTTTCTATAACAGGCGAAAAACTGGCAAAAGAAGCAGAAGTACCACCATTTCAAGGAATGTGGTTGGCATCTTGTGTATTGCTGCCAATTGGAATTTTCTTAACCTATAAATCAACTACCGACTCTGCTCTTTTTGATATAGACGCTTACATAGAGCCCATTAAAAAATTGTTCAAACCAAAAAACAAGATAGCCTAAGTGAATATTCTTCAAATATGCTATAGAGTTCCTATTCCCGCTAAAGATGGCGGCTGCATTGCCATGAATGCCATTACAGAAAGTATTTTACTGCAAAAGCATACTGTTAAAGTTATTGCACTAAATACTTCTAAGCACTTTATAGCAGAAGCCGACATTGCCAATGAGTATAAAAACAAAACAAAATTCGAATCTTATTTTATTGATACTGCAATAAAGCCTATAAAAGCCTTATTAAATTTATTTAGCAAACAATCCTATCATATTGAACGGTTCTACTCTAAAGAATTTGAGAAACGAATAGAAAAAATACTTGAAAACGAAAAATTTGACATTGTTCATTTAGAAAGCATTTATACTGCGCCCTACATAAGCATTATAAAAAAACACAACATAAAAATAATTTTAAGGTCGCATAATGTAGAGCATTTAATTTGGGAACGATTAACCAAAAAAATTTCAAACCCATTAAAAAAAGCATACTTAACAATTCAAACAAAACGACTTAAACATTTTGAAATTGAAGCGCTAAATAAAGTAGATGGAATAATTTCGATTAGTAAAGAAGATACTCGTTATTTCCAGCAAAAATCAATAACAAAACCAATAGAAGATTTAAGTTTTGGCATTTCAGTTAAAAACTACAATTACGCAGCAAAGTCTTCATGCGTAAAAAAAATTGGATTCATTGGAGCACTGGATTGGCAACCAAACTACAATGGACTTCTATGGTTTATCAATACCGTTTGGCATAGCCTGGTTAAACAAAACCACAACCTAGAATTGCATGTTGCAGGTAGAAACACTCCAGACAACTTACATAAACTCGAAACACAAAATATTTTTATTCACGGAGAAGTTATTGATGCAAAAGAATTTATTTCCGAAGCAGATATATTGGTTGTTCCACTTTTTGCAGGCAGTGGCATACGCATTAAAATAATTGAATCGATGGCGCTTGGCACTCCGGTTGTTTCAACGTCTATTGGAATGGAAGGCATTCCGTGTTTCGATGAAAACAACATTATTATTGCAAACAACCCGGAAGAATTTATTAAAAAAATTAGTGAGTTGATAGTTAACAATGACAAGCTAAAAACAGTCGCGAAAAATGCACGATTGCTAGTAGAAAAAGAATTTAACACAGAGTTTATTAGCCAAAAATTAATTGATTTTTATAAAAAATTTAATAGCGGACTATGAAACTTGCCATAATACTCTCTCGATTCCCTTATCCGCTTGAAAAAGGCGATAAGCTGAGAGCTTATTATTTTATAAAGCACCTGTCTAAAGAGCACGAATTGTTTTTATTTGCATTGTCTGACACAAAAATTTCAAGTAAAGATTTTGAAGAAATAAAACATTATTGCAAGGAAATAAAAATTGTTTATTTAAGTAAACTTCAAATTCTAATTAACCTGCTGTTAGCACCAATCCGACAATTACCGTTTCAGGTTTCTTATTTCTATTCAAAAAAAAATCAGCGAATATTTAACACGTTTATTTCCAAAATACATCCTGATAAAATTCTATGTCAATTGATTAGAACTACGGAATATGTTAAAGAAATAAAAGGCATCCCAAAAACACTTGATTATATGGATGCGTTCTCAAAAGGTATTGAGCGCAGAATTGCAATTGAACCTTGGTACTTAAAAGCATTGCTAAAGTGGGAATACAAAAAATTAATAGCATACGAACACGCTGTATTTGCAAACTTTCAAGACAAATTAATCATTTCAGAACAAGACAGAAATGCTATTAACCACCCTAAAAACGAAGAAATTAGAGTAATTAGAAACGGTGTTAATCTTGATTTTTTTAAAGAACAAAAAAAAGAAAAAAAGTATGATATTCTATTTGCCGGCAACATGCAATATCCACCAAATGTAGAGAGTGCCGAATTTTTGGTTACTAAAATTTTACCTATTCTAAAAAAACAATTACCAAATATAAAAATTGTACTTGCTGGCTCCTCTCCTACCAAAAGAGTTTTAGCGCTTGCATCAAAAAATGTAACTGTTACCGGCTGGATTGAAGATATACGCGACTGCTATGCAGAATCGAAAATATTGGTTGCACCGATGCAAATTAGCATTGGTTTGCAAAATAAGCTATTAGAAGCCATGGCAATGAAAATACCTTGTGTTACTTCTTTCCAAGCTAACAACGCATTGCAAGCCATAGAAAAAAAAGAAATACTACTTGCTGAAACTCCAGAACAATTTGCAGATGCAATTGTCTTATTACTTACAAATAATCAGTTATACGCGTCTATACAAGAAAATGGCTATACATTTGTAAAAAATAAGTACGATTGGGAGAAAAGCGTAAAGCAAGTGTTTTAGGCATATTTACGTATATTTGAATTTTAAAATTATGAACGAAGAAATCAAATTAAATACCATAGAAGAAGCTATTAGCGATATCAAAGCCGGGAAGGTTATTATTATTGTTGATGACAAAGATCGTGAAAACGAAGGGGATTTTGTAACCGCAGCTAGAAACGTAACTCCGGAAGTAATTAACTTTATGGCCACACACGGCAGAGGTTTGATTTGTGCCCCCATCATTGAATCGAAAGCAGTAGAGCTAAAGTTGGATTTAATGGTAGAAGATAATACCTCTGTGCACGAAACTCCATTTACAGTGTCGATTGATTTACGTGGCTACGGATGTTCAACAGGAATATCGGCAAGCGACAGAGCCAAAACAATACAAGCGCTTATTAATCCTGCTATTAAACCCGAAGAATTTGGAAGACCCGGACACATTTTTCCTCTTAAAGCTAAAAGAGGCGGTGTACTAAGAAGATCGGGGCACACAGAAGCTACCATAGACATAGCTAGACTTGCAGGGTTTGAGCCAGTAGGTGCTTTGGTGGAAATAATGAATGAAGATGGCACAATGGCTCGCTTGCCTGACCTACTAAAAATTGCACAAAAATTTGATTTGAAAATTATTTCAATTGAAGATTTAATAGCATACCGACTAGAAAAAGAAAGCATCATTGTTAGAGATGTGAAAATTCAATTGCCTACCGAAACCGGAGATTTTGAATTGGTTGCCTATCGCCAAACAACTACCGATCAAGAACATTTAGCGCTTATAAAAGGTACTTGGGAAAAAGATGAACCGGTATTAGTGCGCGTGCACTCTTCTTGTTTAACAGGCGATATTTTTGGCTCCTGCAGATGCGATTGCGGACCTCAACTAAAAAAAGCAATGGAAGTAATTGAAAAGGCGGGAAAGGGAATAATCGTGTATATGAATCAAGAAGGCAGAGGAATTGGATTATTAAATAAGCTTAAAGCGTATCAATTGCAAGAAAATGGAAGAGATACAGTAGAAGCAAATGTAGAGCTTGGCTTTAAACCCGATGAACGAGATTACGGAGTTGGAGCACAAATACTGCGCGATTTAGGTGTAAATAAAATAAAACTCATGACCAACAATCCAACCAAAAGAGCCGGATTATTAGGCTATGGATTAGAAATAATTGAAAACGTTCCGCTAGAAATTAAATCGAACCAACACAATAAATTGTACTTGGAAACGAAAAAAAATAAAATGGGACACACCCTTAATCTAAATGATTAAATAAGCCTTAACCTGCAATTAATTTTATGCTTCTTTCAAAAAACGAACGTCCTATATTCCTTAAACGACTTGGCTTTTACGCCTTTGGGGTTGTACTAGGAATTTTTACCGTTAGTTTTTTATTTAAAGGCAGGTCGGGCTGCAAACTGCCTGCAACACTTAAATTAGAAGAATTACAATCTCAAAAAATAGAATACAGCAAACATGCCACTTGCAGAATGAACTGTAGAAACATCTCAAAAAATACAGTAAAAGAACTACTGCAAAAAGGAAGCATCAACTATAAAAAAAGTGAAGTGCAAAATAAGCCCTGCCCCAAATACGCTGTGGAAGGCACAACAGCTCAAAATCAACATGTGCGAATCATAGTAGCCGATTGTGATAGCATTTCTACAATCGTTACAGCTATTGACTTAGATAGAGAAACAGACTCGTGTGAGTGCGAATAAAAAACAATCTCTACTTAGCACTCAGCACGATAAAAGGTATCAACATTTCCTCTAGCGAAACCCCTCCGTGCTGAAATGTATTTTTGTAATAATTAACGTAATAGTTGAAATTATTAGGATACGCAAAAAACATATCTTGCTTTGCAAAAATATAAGTAGTACTTACATTTAGTTTTGGTAAAAAAGCTTCTTGTGGATTTTTAACTTCAAACACTTCCTTTTTTTCGTAGGTTAATGTTTTACCTTGTTTGTAACGCAAATTGGTATTAACATTCTTATCTCCAACAACTTTTGAAGGTTCTGTTACTTTTATCGTACCGTGATCGGTGGTTATAATTACTTTTATTTTTTTATCAGCTAACTGCTTTAAAATATCGTGCAACGGAGAGTGTTCAAACCAAGACAAGGTAATAGAACGATAAGCCTTCTCATCATCTGCCAACTCGCGAATAACTTCCATTTCGGTTCGAGCATGCGAAAGCATATCTACAAAATTATACACAATTACATTTAATCTATTCTGCAATAAATTAGGAATATTTTCTGCTAATTTTTTTCCGGCAGCTAGGTTAGTAATTTTATTGTACGAAAATTTAACATCCTTGCCGGAGCGCTTTAAATTAGAAGCAAGAAAATCGCTTTCGTGCAAATTTTTTCCTTCTTCTTGGTCGTCATTTACCCACCATTGCGGATACAACTTCTCTATCTCAGATGGCATAAGCCCTGCAAACATAGCATTACGAGCATATTGAGTAGCAGTAGGTAAAATACTACAGTATACTTCTTCTTTATCTACCCGGTAATACTGAGAAACTATCGGTTCTATAACCTTCCATTGGTCAAAACGTAAATTATCAATTACCAATAAAAACACCGATTCTTTCTCAACCTCCGGAAATAGTTTGCTCTTAAGCAAAGTATGAGAAAGAGTAGGTGTATCTTTGCTTTTACCACTCAACCAAGTCAAATAATTATTCTCTATATACTTTGCAAACAACGTATTTGCCTCTCTCTTTTGCATGGTAAGTATTTCAGCCATACTTTGGTCGGTAGATTTTTGTAATTCTAATTCCCAAAAAATAAGTTTCTTATATACTTCTGTCCATTCTGCAAAACTCAACTTATCGCTAAGCTGCATGCCAATGCTCCTAAACTCTTGTTGATAGCCGGTGGTAGTTTTTGCACTTACCAAACGTTTATTATCAAGTATTTTTTTTAAGGAAAGTAAAATTTGATTCGGATTAACCGGCTTTATAAGATAGTCGCTAATCTTACTACCAATAGCATCTTCCATAATACGTTCTTCTTCACTTTTGGTAATCATAATTACCGGAATACCTTGATTAATTTTTTTTAATTTTTCTAGCGTTTCCAGCCCACTTAAGCCAGGCATATTTTCGTCTAAAAAAACCACATCAAATGATTTAGCTGCAATTTGATCCAAAGCATCATCTCCACTGTTTACTGTAGTCACATCGTATCCTTTCTCCTTTAAAAAAAGAATGTGCGGCTTTAAATATTCTATCTCATCATCTGCCCAAAGAATTGATACTTTTTCCATTTATGGTGTATTAGATTTAATTAATTCCTAAATTAACAGTACGGTTTTCGTACTAAGTTTGGTATGTAACGTTTTTTAAATGTAATTATTTTACCATTGACCAAATGTTAAAAAAGACTAAAAGTAAAATTATCAACGATCCAATTTATGGATTTGTAACTATTCCAAATAATCTTACTTTCAAACTAATTGAACACAGGTATTTTCAGCGCTTGCGAAGAATTAGACAATTAGGATTAACACAACTCGTTTATCCGGGAGCATTGCATACGCGCTTCCATCACGTAATTGGCGCCATGCATTTAATGATGCAAGCTATAGAAACATTGCGCTCTAAAGGACAATCCATTACTGAAAAAGAAGCAGAAGCTGCCGAAATTGCTATTCTACTTCATGACATTGGACATGGTCCTTTTTCCCACGCACTGGAGCATACCATTGTTCACAACATGAACCATGAAACGCTCTCGCAACTTTTTATTGCTCGATTAAACAAAGAGTTTAAAGGGCAGCTTACGTTGGCATTAAAAATTTTTAATGGCGAGTACCACAAAAAATTTTTACACCAATTAGTTTCCAGTCAACTAGATGTGGATAGACTAGACTATTTGGTTCGAGACAGCTTTTATACCGGTGTTTCCGAAGGAATTGTAGGAAGCGACCGAATTATAAAAATGTTGGATGTTGTAAATAACCAATTGGTTGTTGAATTAAAAGGCATCTACTCTACCGAGAAATTTATTTTGGCCAGGCGATTAATGTATTGGCAAGTATATCTTCACAAAACAGTGCTAAGTGCAGAACACATGCTTGTAAACATTTTAAAACGAGCCAAAGAGCTTGCCTTAAAAGGAGAAGAACTTTTTTGCACTCCGGCCTTGCACGAATTTTTATATAACAAACACGACAAAAACTCCTTTCTGTCTAATCCCAAAATATTAGACACGTTTGCAGAATTAGACGATCACGATATTATGGCTTCGGTTAAAGTGTGGGTTGGACACAAAGACAAAACCTTATCTACTCTAGCAAAATACATGGCGGATAGAAAACTTTTTTCAATAACCATGCAAAATCAGCCATTTGATAAAAAAAGTATAGATGCGCTAAAACTACGAGCACAAAAACTATTAAAAATAAAACCGGAGGAAGTAGGCTATTTTGTTTTTTCGGGAGAAGTGGCAAACAATATTTACAACCCGGAGAAAATAAGAATCAATATTTTGTTTAAAGACGGCAAAACAAAAGATATTTTAGAGGCATCAGACCAATTGAATGGTTCGGCATTAGCAAAAACAGTAAAAAAATACTTTTTATGTTTCCCAAAAGAGCTAAGAACCTAACTATCAAAGATTTAATTCGCACTTTACTATTAACATTCTTATGCAATTTTGGGGATAAAATGTAGTTATTAGGGTAAGAAAAAACTGGGAATAAGCTCTAAAAGTATTAACTTTGTTAAAACCTAATAATCCATGATGCAATTTACGGCCGAGCAAATAGCAGGCTTAGTTAAGGGAATAGTTGAAGGCAATGCAGAAGCCTCCGTAAATCAACTATCTAAAATTGAAGAAGGCACACCCAATACGCTTTCTTTTTTATCTAATCCACAATACACCCCATACCTCTATACTACAGATGCCTCTATAGTAATTGTAGCAAAGGATTTAGTTCTTGAAAAAGAATTAAAAAAAACATGTACTCTGATACGTGTAGATGACCCAAGAAAAAGTTTTGCAACATTACTTGAAACATACAATCAAATAAAGAATAACAAATCCGGAATTGAGCAACCCAACTTTATTGCAAAAACCGCTACACTAGCCGACAACACATATATTGGAGCATTTAGTTATATTGGAGAAGGTGTAAAAATTGGAAAAAACACTAAAATATATCCCAATGCTTTTATTGCAGATGGCTGTAAAATTGGGGATAACACAACTATTTACTCGGGTGTAAAAATATATGCCGATTGTGTAGTTGGGAATAATTGTACTATTCATGCAGGCGTGGTTATTGGCGGAGACGGCTTTGGTTTTGCACCTAACAGCGAAAACAATTACCATAAAATTCCACATATTGGAAATGTTGTATTGGAAGATTATGTAGAAATAGGCTCCAATAGCACAATTGACAGAGCAACGCTTGGATCAACCATTATTCGTAAAGGCGTAAAACTCGACAACCTTATTCAAATTGCACACAACGTTGAAATAGGAGAAAACACAGTTATAGCAGCACAAACCGGAGTAGCCGGATCAACAAAAATAGGGAAAAACTGTATGATTGGCGGACAAGTAGGAATTGTTGGTCATTTAACGATTGCGAATAACGTAAAAATTGCTGCACAATCAGGTATTGGACATAGTATAACACAAGAAGGCGAAATTGTTCAAGGATCACCCGCATTTGGCATTGGAGATTACAAACGCTCTTATGTTCTATTTAGAAAACTTCCTTCTATTCAAGAAAAAATTACAGAACTAGAAAAACAACTCAAGAAATCTACAAACAACCATTGAATAAACTTACCATGAGCACTACCATAAAGCAAAAAACGATTAAAAAAGAAGTTTCAATATCCGGTGTTGGTTTACATACAGGAAAAAAAACAAATCTTACATTTAAACCTGCAGAAGACAATCATGGCTTTAAATTCAAACGAATTGATTTGCCCAATCAACCGGTAGTTGATGCAGATATAGACAATGTTGTAGATACTGCTAGAGGCACAACCCTAGAGCAAAATGGCGCAAGAATTTATACTACCGAGCACGTGCTTGCTGCCTTAGTTGGTATGGATTTAGACAATATACTAATGGAATTGGATGGTCCGGAAATGCCAATAATGGATGGTAGTGCAATGCCATTTATCAATTTGCTTGAAACTGCCGGAATAAAAGAACAGAATACAGAACGAGAATATTTTGAATTAAAAGAAAATCTTACCTACGAAGATCCTATAAAAAAAGTAGAGATGTTGGCAGTGCCGCAAGACGAATTTAGAATAACTGTAATGGTTGACTACAATTCAGAAATATTAGGAACACAGCATGGCACTATGTACAACATACATGAATTTAAAACAGAAATTGCCAAGTGCCGTACGTATGTTTTTTTGCACGAACTGGAAGCTTTATTGCAACACAACTTGATAAAGGGCGGAGATCTAGACAATGCAATTGTATTGGTTGACAGACCTATCCCTAACGAAAAATTAGAATACCTTGCATCTGTATTTAATAAGCACGATGTAGTTATAAAAGGCAAAGGAGTATTAAACAATACCACACTTCATTTTTTTAATGAACCTGCAAGACACAAAGTGCTTGACATTGTTGGTGATTTGGCATTAATTGGCACTCACATCAAAGCCCACATTTTAGCCGCACGCCCTGGTCATGCAGGCAACACAGCATTTGCAAAAAAAATAAAAGAATTAATTAAAAAAGAAAAACTTAAAAAGAACGAAGCACCCAAAATAGATTTGAGTGCAGAACCGCTTTTTAATATAAACGACATCATAAAAATTCTTCCACATAGACAGCCATTTTTATTGATTGATAAAATAATGGAACTCAGCGAAAGCCATGTAATTGGTGTGAAGAATGTAACCATGAACGAAGAGTTTTTCAAAGGTCATTTCCCTGACAACCCTGTAATGCCAGGCGTATTGCTTATAGAAGCTATGGCGCAAACAGGTGGGATTTTAGTTTTAAAAACAGTACCGGATCCTGAAAATTATTTAACCTATTTCATGAAAATAGACGGAGTAAAATTCAAACAAAAAGTTTTACCGGGAGATACTGTTGTTTTTAAATTAGACTTACTTACTCCAATTAGACGCGGAATTTGTCATATGAAAGGGGTAGCTTACGTTGGCTCAAAAGCAGTGATGGAAGCCGAAATGATGGCACAAATAGTAAAAGTAAAAAACACAAAAGCGGAAGTTCTTGCCTAAAAAATATAACTCTGAAATAAAAATATTAAATTGACATGTTAAGTTCTTCTGCCTACATACATCCCAATGCTAAACTTGGCAAAAATGTTATTGTTGAACCATTTGCGACCATTTATGAAGATGTAGAAATTGGAGATGGCACCTGGATTGGACCCAATGCAGTAATAATGGACGGTGCGCGTATAGGAAAAAATTGTAAAATATTTCCTGGCGCAGTTATATCTGCGGTTCCGCAAGATTTAAAATTTGAAGGCGAAAAAACTACAGCCGAAATTGGTGACAATACTATTATAAGGGAGTTTGTAACAATGAATCGTGGTACAAAAGATAAATTTAAAACTGCCGTAGGGAGTAATTGTTTATTGATGGCATACGTGCACATTGCTCACGATTGTATTTTAGGAAACAATATTATTGTTGCAAACAGCGTAAACCTTGCAGGACATGTAGAGATAGAAGACTGGTCGATACTGGAAGGATTGGTTGCGGTGCAACAATTTGTAAAAATAGGAGCTCATACTTTTATTACCGGAGGATCGTTAGTGCGTAAAAATGTACCTCCTTTTGTAAAAGCAGCAAGAGAGCCTCTTTCCTATGTAGGTATTAATTCCGTAGGACTTAGACGAAGAGGTTTTTCCAATGAAACAATTGCGGAAATTGAAGATATTTACAGAACTATTTATGTAAAAGGATACAATGTTACAAACGCTGTAAACATTGTAGAACAAGAAGCTCCGGCATCCAAAGAAAAAGAACAGATTATTAAGTTTATCAGAGAATCTGTAAATGGTATCATGCGCGGTATTTCATAATTTGCGGAGTGAAATTACATCTCGAAAATATTGGCAAACAGTTCCAACACGAATGGATTTATAGAAACGTCAACCTTTCTGCTATCTCTGGCGATACGCTTGCAATATTAGGAACAAACGGCACAGGGAAATCAACACTACTACAACTAATTTCCGGCAGCTTACCTCCTACCGAAGGCAAGATTAGTTATTCTATAAACAATATTCCTGTTGCCTTAGAAAATGTATACCAACACATCAGCATATCTGCCCACTATGTTGATTTATTAGAAGATTACACATTGGAGGAGCTAATCAAATTTCATTCGAAATTTAAACCTCTTATGAATACCTACTCCATACAAAAAGTAATGGAGGTGATTGAGCTTCCTAAATCAAACAACAAACAACTTAAATATTTTTCATCCGGAATGAAACAGCGTGTTAAGCATGCGCTGGCGGTTCTATCAAACACCTCCATTTTATTAATTGACGAACCATCAACAAATTTGGATGAAAATTCGATAGAATGGTTCAGAAATTTAGTTACCGGAAATTTAGAAAACAGAATAACAATTATTTTTTCTAACTACATTCAAAAAGAATTTTCTTTCTGTAAAACAATTGTGGAACTGAAAGAGTTTCAGATAAAAAATTAAATCTTACAAACTATCGGAAAACTTAACAATACTATTCGCTAAGCTTTCCCAAGACATTTGTTTTTTTAGTTCTTGAATGTTTTTTTCAAATTCAACACTTTTATTTGCTGAAAAATAATCGTTAATCGAACTTGTTATTTGATCCGGATTTGGTTCCGGTACAATTAATCCTGTTTTATTGTGATATATAGATTCTTTTAAACCTCCTACATCAGTTGCTATTATTGGCAAATCGAAATGATATGCAATAGATGTTATACCACTTTGTGTTGCCGATTTGTAAGGCAATACATTTACATCGGCTGCAGAAAACAAAACAGAAACCTCTGCATCATTAATGTATCGAACAAGTTGGGTAATTTTAGTTGATACACCCAGCTCTGAGATTAAAGCATCGTATTCATCAAAACTACCGTATATCTCGCCCGCAATTACTAAATGATACTCTTCCGAAAGATTTTTCATTGCTTTAATTAGCAAATCCAAGCCTTTATAGCCTCTTATAAATCCAAAAAAAAGCAGAATTTTTTTATCAGCCGGCAAATTTAATTGAGCACGAGCGCCAGCTTTATCTAATTTATTTCCGAAATGGTTGTACAGTGGATGTTGGTGGTAAATGTATTTTGCATTGGGCTTTAACGAGAGTAAATCGTTTTTTACAACATCACTCATCACCACAAAACCATGATTCTGATTTAGAAAATAGTTATTTAATGCTATGTCCCCTATTCTTTTTTCGTGCGGAATAACATTGTCTAAAATCGTAATCACCTTTGTTTTTGACTTTACCAATTTTGCGACCGTACCTAAGGATGGGGCAAAAAAAGGCATCCAATATTTCATCACCAAAATATCGGGAGCATAGTGTTTTATTTTTTTCGCTGTTGTAAAATATGAAATAGGATTAACAGTATTCAATACTTCAATTGCGTCAATCTTGTCTGCTTTATCATCTTCGGTTACATATTGCGTAGTACCCGGGAACAAAATATCCGGATATTGCTTGGAAAAAGTAAATGCTTTAACGGTATGCTGTAATTCAAACTGACGGTACAAGGCTGCATTAAACTGTGCAATACCACCTCTTAAAGGGTAAAAACTAGAAAGAAAAGCTACTCTCATTGATTCTGTAAGATACTAACTATTAAGAATCAAACAAAACGAACTAAGGTGCATCCAAACCATTGTCTTCAAAAACTTTCAATTCAACATAGCTCAAAACAGACTACTTCACTTTATTGAAATTAGTTGCATCAAACCATATTACTATAATTGATATTGCCTTTTTTTATTGGTATATTGAATACCATAAGAATTTTAAGGTTTTAGTAAAAATTTAGATAACCCCAACTATGCTTTTTTCACGTTTATCTTTTTTATTATTTTTCTTACTACAATTATCTTTAGGGGGGATAAAAGCACAAAACCCATTAATTGTTGTAAGTAGCAATGTACCTTCTTCTTTAAATGTTTGCGGATCAAGTCAATTGTTTTCAATCAACATTAATAATCCATCTGCGGGTGCAGTTACCGGGACACAAGTAACTGTAACAATGCCAACCGGAGTTATTTACCAAGCCGGATCGATAACAAATGCAGGGGAAGTAAACATTGGTAATTTAAGTGCTCCAACATTTTCTGTTAGCACTATTAATTCATTAAACAATATTACACTTACATTTTTAGCTAGCGTAAATTGTAATATCAATACCTTTTTAGCTACAGGAAATCCAATACAAAATACAATTACGGTTAATTACACGGGAAACTCTCAAAATTTCACACTTAACCATACTACCGGAGTTTATTCCATCTATCAGCCAAATTTATCAATTACAACCTTTACAAATCAAACGTATGCCGGAACTGTCGGTGGCGCATTTACAAGATGTTTCAATATTGTAAATGGCGGGTTAGGTGCCCTAAATCAATTTACAGTAACAGATGTACACGGAAATGGACTAACAATTACATCTGTAAGCCCCGGGACATTAAGTACAAATGGAAATACAGAAACCATCATCCTATCCGGTGCCGACTTTACAAGTATTGGAGATGGAGATAATCTATTTGAGAACGGAGAAAACATTACCATTTGCGAAAATGTAACTATAAATAATTGCAGTGCAGTAACGTCAAATATTACAGCGGGATGGGGATGTAATGGCTCTGTTTGTCAATCAAGCAGTACAACTGCAAATATTACATTTCCGGGAGTTACGCCACAACTAACTTTTTCTACAGTTGCTTCTCAAAATTTTTGCTTAGGAGCGGGAAATGACTCTAAACAAAAATTAATAATAACTAACCATCCTAATGCAGGAACGGCTACTAATCTTATCTTGAACATACATCAGTCTGATGGAGGTAGTTTTTATTGTGGAATGAAGATGTTATCTGAAATTGTTGTAAGCTCATTACAAATAAAATATAACAATGGAACTCCCACTACAATTGTTCCAACATCGAGTTTAACATGTAGTAATGTAAGTTGTTTGGGGGCAAATTCGGTTGGGTTTGTTAAGTTAACTATTCCTCAGATAAACCCAGGAGATTCTGTTATAATAACATGGGACGTTCGTACATGTTGCGAAGTGAATACTGTTAATAATGGGTGGAGGTATGATGCAACTTATCAAGATGTGTGTCAAAACAACTTTGTAAAACCTTTGACTTTGGGACGTTTTTATAATCTTGTTCGAGGTGATTTATCTAACAACAATTCTCCTTCAAATATAATTTCTGGACAAACAAAAAAATTCAGCTTTCTTATAACAACACACTATAACAATGTTTCTCCAACAGGACCGGGAGCCAACTGGCAAGCAGAATTTCAGTTACCACCGTGCTTAACCTACAACAATACCCCCATCTATATTTTAGACGCGGATGGAATAACACAATGGCCTGCTGCTAGTGTTAATCAGGTAGGGAATACAGTTACCGCCACATTTAATGGCAGTCCATCCTCAGGTGTAATTGAACAATCTCAAATATTAATTGACCTTACGGCTAATTGCAGCAGTTGCTCTGGAGGTATTGATAGCGTACAAGCAAGTCTCTATTATGTCCCTACTACAACCAATTGCACATGCAGAGCGCTCGTATCAAAAGCTTCTGCTATACTAAGTATTGTGTGTCCTGTTAGTTGCGAGGGGCTCAATTTCAGTAATTACGAAGTGTATAGAACTAGCCTTGGTTCGCCCGACAATAATGACGATGGCGTTGATGATGGATTTGGAAACCTAAACTTCAACAAAATTAGAAGAGACAGATCAATGTTTGGTGATACTGTAGAAACAAGTTTTCAGGCTACTATCCAAACAAGCGTACAAAACCCGCAATGGCAATATTTATATGCACAATCTACTATTACTAATTCGAATTACATAACTTCTGTTGGCGGAATATTAAAAGTAGTTAGAGGCGTAAATACCTACACCTGTTTTATACCGGGTGTTGTACCAACAGGAAATACTTTTTCTTACAACCTCAGCTTCCCTTTGGCATTTAATCCGGCTATTACAGAATATCAAAACGGAGATTCTATATTTTTTGACCCACAATATAAAGTAACTTCAAATCCCGGAGGAGGCAATATTATTACATCAAATATCAGTAACGATTTTTACTGCTCCGACATTCCTAATCCAACAAACGCAATTAATAAATTTACCTGCAATGTATTTCAAGGCAACTTTAGTATAATTGGTTATTACTTTACAGTATCTGGCCCCGACAATTTTACAACACAAGAGTGCGATCAAGTTGTTATTAGACAAAACTATTATTTTAGTGTTGGACCTTGCTGTATTTATGCCGGTGTAAATATGTTTCCATTTGAATACAGGAATTTTACCGGTGCCGAATTATTAAAAGTAGTTGTACCAAATGGCTACGCCTTTGTAGCTGCATCTGTTAGGGAAGTTAGAACTAGCGGTCTTTTATTGTCAACAGCAAGCCCTACTTATCCAATTACACCAATTAGTACTACTGGTCCAATTTTTGATTTTAACATGACTCCTTTTTACCAAGGCGCTACTCCACTGATATACCCAAGCGATGAAGGTTTTTATGGAACGCTAACATTAACACTAAGTCCAACATGTGCTGTAACTAGAAATGTAAATGCACCAATTGGCTACTACTGGACTTACAGCAAAGGAAATGGAAAAATTGATAGTGCATTGGTAAAACGGCAATCAAATGCAGGTGCAGGCGATCATGTTTTCTACGATGGTCCTGATTTTTTCTTGCAATCTGCACTACCAACCATAATAGCTCCAAACAATAGTGTTTGCTGGGATATTTCCTTAACCAATATTACGAACGTTAACTCTCAAAACACATGGATTGGCGCACAAATTGCTGGAGGTATTACTATCAATCAAGTTACAGACCTTACAAATAACAACATTATTAATCCTGTAAATGGAATTTATCAGCTTGGAAATTTAAGTGGTGCTACTACAAATAACTATAGAATTTGTGCCACATTTACTTCGTGTAATGCAGACAGCTTTATGTTGCATGCCGGCTGGAATTGTCCCGGATACCCAACTAGCATTGCCACCTACCCGTGCTCAACGAAAACATTGCAATTAAAATTAATTCCGCAAATACCAAGTTTTCAAATTGCTGTTACACCTCCTGCTACAGCAGTTAATTTGTGCGACACAGCAGAATACCTAATAAAAAGCACCAACGTAGATTTAGGAACAGCCTACAATGTATTCTTTAATACAACATTACCAACAGGCATTAGCATTGTACCAAACACATCTAAAATATCTTACCCAATTGGCAATACGTTTGTAGGCATAAACGACCCTGCCAACATGGGGGGCAGCAATTGGCAATGGAATATTTCAGCAGACGAAGACACTATTGGCGCAAACGGATTAAAAGGAGTTTTGACGAACACATTAAATAGTTTCGAAATAAAGTTTAAAGTACTAACGGATTGCAATTATATTGTTGGAAGCAATATTGTTTTTGAAGTAAAAGGACAAAGTGCCTGCGGAATTAATAAAAACGCCATCTTAGGACTGGCATCTCAATTAGGCATTAATGGAGCTAATGCATCCTTTACAACTAATGTAAAGCTAACCTCCACTTTTATTTCTGCATGTAATGGCAATACAAATTTAAAAGTGTCCGTAATAAATAATGGACCAGGTTCTTTTGTAAACAGCGACTCTATTACCATCATGTTTCCGAGTGGTGTTAATTATGTAGCCAACTCTTTTTCCGGAATAAAAAACCCTCCTGTAGTTGCAAACCCAACTACGTATTTCAACAGCTTATCGGAATACAATACATGGAATTTGCCTGTGGGTGTGGCTCCGGGAGACAGCGTTGTTTTCACAATTGACTTCTCCGGATTGTCGGATTCTTTAAAATGTAGTATCTATCAATTTTTTGCACGAACAGTAAGTACATCAAATGTGTTGTGTATGCAAACAAATAATATTTGCGGTGTGAGTGTACTTACGGGTTACGACACACTAGATATCTATTCATATAAATCTAATCTTAATCTTTCAAATGCATCAGGTGTTTCTGTTCCCAACCCACCTACAGGCGAAACGGCAACAATTAACATGACCATAAATAATCCGGGTGGGCAACAAATTATTCCGTCTAACCCAACTATTATTTCCTACTATTTTGATGCGAACAACAATGGTATTATTGATGCTGGAGACAATTTAGTAGTAAAAGACACCGTTGCAGCTCTTATTCCAACAAACGGAAGTTATGCTTACACAGGCATTATTGATGTTCCGGCAGGATTCGCATGCTCTTTAATTGCATCCATCGACAGCACACTTAATACGTGTTCTTGCAACAGTTCGCAAATTCCACTAAGTATTCCGCTTACTTATTTGGCGAATGACACAATGCTTTGTGATGGAGAATTGGCAAACATTGGAACCCCTGCAATTACTGGATATACTTACACATGGAACAGCACCACAGGATTAAACAACGCGTCAAACTCCAACCCACAGCTAACAGCAAGCAATAATGGAACTAACGTTGCTGTTACTGTTTACACAGTAAGTGTTAATAGATTATTTTGTTCTGCTTCCGACACCGCTGTTGTTACCATTGTAAATAAACCTATTGCTATGGTGGGCAATGATACCAGTTACTGCGGAGTAAACACAATTAACCTCAACGCAAATGCATTAATAGGAAACTACTCCGGCACATGGACACAATTACCCGGTGGGCCTACCAATGCAACAATTAACAACAATACTTCTTCAAATACTGCAATTACCAACCTACAAGAAGGAACTTATAAATTTATGTGGACAGTTGCCACGGGCACTACTTGTCCTGCAGCCTCCGATACCATTGAAATAACTCTATTTGATTTACCAATTGCAAATGCAGGAGGAGATTTTTCGTTATGTGGATCGGCCACTAGCTCACAACTAGCAGCAACACCTTTAACAGTATTTGCATCAGGAAGCTGGCAGCAAATTTCCGGACCAACTACAACTATATTCGCAGATGATTCTTCTGCCACTACCGCAATTTCTGGCTTAGCAGCAGGCATCTACGAATACGAGTGGACCGTAACCAATGGAACGTGCCCTGTAAAAAAAGACACGACCATGCTCCGTATTTTTTCTAAACCAATTGCTAATTTGCAGGCAGACACAACTCAATTATGCGAATTTGGATGTATATCATTTACCGACTTAACTCAATCAGACCCACTTGATACAATTGTGTCATGGAACTGGGACTTTGGAAATGGATCAAACTCCTTACAGCAAAATCCGAATAATTGTTATCCTACGAATGGCGCATACTCTATATCACTTATCGTAACAAGCAATGCCGGTTGTAAAGATACGTCAACCGTAAACAATATGATAACGGTACATCCAACGCCAATCGCCAACTTTACAGTTACACCGGTAAATCCATCTATATCGGCTCCTAGCATAAACTTAACAAATGGTAGTACCGGCTATACAAACTTTGTCTGGAATTTTGGAGACAATACACTTGATTCTTTAAACACAAACGCGACACATACTTACGATACCGAAGTACCAACAGACTATACGATTGGACTCTATCTTGTTAACCAATTCGGATGTGTTGACACAGCAGAAGCCACAGTAAAAATAGGCCCGGATTGGGTTATTTGGTTTCCTAATTGCTTTACTCCTTCCGGAGATTTAATAAATGATTTTTTTGATATTAAAGGAATTGGAATTAAAGAATTTGAGTTGTGGATATTTGACAGATGGGGCGAACAAATATTTAACAGTACAAGTTTGGATAATAAATGGAATGGCAGACGAGATAATAAACTAGAACTTGTTCAACAAGATGTATATGTCTGGAAAGCTAGAGTTACGGATATTTTCGATCAAGCCCATCAATATATAGGGCATGTAACTGTATTGCGATAAGTTTATTGCTGAGGAATTAGCTTAAAAGGAACTTGAATAATACTTTGCAACTCCTCCCCTTTTTCCTGCATAATTTCATCATTCTTTGCAAAATACCATTCAATTACAACCTCCTTTTGAGCCTTAACTACATCTTCAAATTTAATTAATAAGCTAGCCAATAGTTTGGAAGTTGCAGTGTTATAATACTCTAACATGATGCGTATTACAGTTTTATCTTTAGGAGCTTTTACATACTCATTTACTGCATCTATCAAAGACTGATAAAATTTGATCACATTTTCCGGTAACGACAATCCTTTTAATTCCAAAACACCTTTTTCTGCATCAAATAATACAGATGGAGTATCTTTTGTCTTCTCAATTACTATTGTAGCCATTTTCCTAAAAGAATTATATATTAATATTTAAAACGAAAAAATCCAATTCATCATCCACATCAAAAACATTAAAATTAAAGTTGCCTTCGCAATTTCGAGCAATTTCAACCAATCCCAATCCTGCATTTCCATGTTCTGTTAGACTACCTTCGCGAAGCATTTTTGCATACAACGCATCTAACTGAGGTTTTGATTGTTCTTGTAAAGAAGTTAAGCTTTGTTTAATTGATTTTCGCTTTTCCTTTTTTATGTAATTACCTGTTGTTAACGTATAATACCTATCTCGCTTACCAATTATAAAAATACCTGTAGAACTTCCATCCACTTTCTCGCCATGCTTGCTCATATTTTGAAGCGCCTCTACCAAAGTAAGGAATACTTTTTTCTTAATTACATATTCATCCAACTGATTTATCAAATTTCCTTCAATCATTTCAATAATTGGAAGAACTGTGTTTCTCGAGAAATCCCCTTTGTACACCAACATTACATTTTCCGGCAACAAATCATCGTACAACGATATTGAGTTATCAAGCACTAATGCATCGCCCACTTTCCCTTCTGCGCTAACATTGGCTTGCATAAAAAATATAGACAACGAATCGTTTACCTCTCTAAACTTAAACTGTATTTTCGATTTTGATTTACGTGCTATTTCAATTAATCCTAATCCTGCGCCCCTATTATTCACGTAGGTTTCATTACTCATTACCTCTAAGTACAACTTCTTCAAATCCTCTTCACTCAAGGTATTTATATGTACTAATTTTTCTTGAATAGACTTTTGAAACTCTCCTGCAACATAATTACCAGATGCCAACACGATAGAAGGGTCTTGCTGACGCAATAAAAAATAGTTCTTATTTATAGCATAATTTTTAATTGAATCGAATGTAACACCATGTCTAACTATATTTTGGAAGCACTCTGTTATTAAAAAAGATGTTCTTTTTTTAATCTTTTCACCTGACTCTAGATTGACAATATTATGTTCATTAAGACCAATTAACTTATCTGTAATATCATCACTAAAAACACCGAAATACAACAAAGCCAAATTATCTTTTAATAATTTGTTAAAAAGGTTATAGGTTAGTGCACTATTCATGGTACAGTTGTATTTTACCTAAATTAAAAAAAATATATTAATAATGAATTTTTTAGTTACTTTTTCATCATAAATCAACAATAAATATGAAATTACTCGAAAAACTGTGTCAAATTCAAGCTCCATCGGGGTCTGAACATACCATGCAAGAATTTTTACTTGATTATATTAAAAAGAATAGCAAAAATTGGGATTCGAAACCAAAAGTTATTACCGGTCCTGATGTACAAAATGCAATTATTCTCGTTTTTGGAAAGCCTAAAACAGCCATTTTTGCGCACATGGACTCAATAGGATTTACAGTTAGATATGGCAAAGAATTAGTAAAAATTGGTGGGCCAAAAACAGAAAATGGATATGAGTTAGTAGGCGAAGACACGAAAGGACCTATAACATGCAAATTGCAAGTGAATGAAAAAAAAGAACTTTCCTATAAATTTAACAGAGAAATTGAGCGAGGCACCACACTTACCTTTAAACCCAATTTTAGAGAAACGAAAGAATATGTACAAACTCCTTATTTAGACAACCGACTAGGAGTTTGGAATGCTTTACAAGTGGCCCAAACACTTAAAAATGGGATAATTTGTTTTTCATGTTGGGAAGAGCACGGAGGAGGAAATGCGGAGGTTTTAGGAAAATATATTTACGAGCGCTATAAAGTTTCTCAAGCATTAATTTCTGATATAACGTGGATTACCGAAGGTGTTGTACATAACAAAGGTGTTGCAATCTCGATACGAGATTCAGGTATACCCCGAAGAATGTACGTAAATAAAATTATTGAACTTGCTAAAAAAAGTAAAATTCCATTTCAACTAGAAGTAGAATCTGCAGGAGGTAGCGATGGCAACGCTTTGCAAAGAACGCCATATCCATTTGACTGGTGCTTTATTGGTGCAGCAGAAAGCTTTGTACACTCGCCCGATGAAAAAGTGCATAAAAATGATATTCAAGCAATGGTAGAAATGTATTCGTATTTGATGAAGAAATTATAGGCAATTAACATCACCATTCATCAACAAGATTACATTGCAATGACAAGTCATTTCATTCTCATTGACTATCTTTGTGGCAATAATAAAATTTATTCAACTATTACATTAGATGGCACGCGGGAAAAAAAATACAGACGATTTACCTAAAGCAAAACTAACACGATCTACACTTAGTAAATCGGCTAAACTTTTTTCATACAACAAAGAAAATCTTTGGAAATTTTATGTTGGAATAATTTTTCTTTTACTGACAAGTGCTACAGCTCTTATTTTCCCGAAATTTATGGGAGAACTAGCTGACACTGCCAAAGACCACAACATTGAAAGAGCAAACGAACTCGGACTTCTACTTGTAATTGTTCTAATTGGTCAGTCTGTATTTTCGTATTTCAGAATTTATTTGTTCGTAAATTTTACCGAAAACACATTGGCTAAACTTCGTATTCATACCTACGAACACCTAATAAAATTGCCCATGACATACTTTTCAGAAAAACGAGTGGGTGAATTAAACAGTCGTCTTTCTGCCGATGTAAACTTAATACAAGACACCTTAACCACTACCATTGCGGAGTTTGCTCGACAAATTATTTTAATAGTTGGAGGAATTGCCTTGCTGGCAGTATATTCCGTTAAGCTTACCTTATTAATGTTGTCAATAGTTCCTATCGTTGCCGTTGCGGGTGTTATTTTAGGGCGATTGATTCGCAAAATTTCTAAACAAGTGCAAGATAAAGTAGCAGAATCTAATACCGTTGTAGAAGAAACATTACAAGGCATAGCTAATGTAAAGGCATTTGCCAATGAACTTTACGAAATTATTCGGTACCAAAAAAGTATTGATGAAATTGTAAAACTAGCTACTCGCAATGGAATGTACCGAGGAGGATTTGCATCCTTTATAATTTTTTGTGTATTCGGAGCCATTGTAGCAGTTGTTTGGTATGGTGTAATTTTAACCATTAACGGAGAGCTAACAATTGGTAGCCTTTTAGCATTTGTTTTGTACTCAGTATTTGTGGGAGCTGCAATTGGCGGCACAGCCGAGCTGTATGCACAAATCCAAAAATCGGTTGGAGCCACAGAACGAATTTTTGAAATTCTTGAAGAAAGCACCGAACCAATTGATATTCATGCGCACAAAAATCCAATTAAACTAAATGGCGATGTTTCGTTTAAGGAAGTAGCATTTACATATCCAAGTCGTAAAGAAATGGAAGTGTTAAAAAGCATTTCTTTCAATGCCAACAAAGGCGAAACTATTGCTATCGTTGGACCAAGTGGTGCGGGAAAAACAACTATTGCATCATTGCTACTACGTTTTTACACGCCACAAAAAGGAATTATTAGCATCGATGGCAAAGATTACAATTCATACCCTTTGTCGCAAGTACGAAATAACATTGCCATTGTTCCACAAGATGTGCTTCTGTTTGGTGGAAGTATTAAAGAAAATATTGCCTACGGAAAACCGGATGCTACACTAGAAGAAATTAAAGCTGCTGCTCAAAAAGCAAATGCGCTGTCTTTTATTGAAAGTTTTCCGGAAAAATTTGAAACTATAGTTGGCGAAAGAGGTATTAAATTATCCGGAGGTCAGCGCCAACGAATTGCGATTGCCAGAGCAGTATTGAAAAACCCTGCTATTTTAATTTTGGACGAAGCCACCAGCTCATTAGATTCCGAATCTGAAAGATTGGTACAAGAAGCATTAGACAACCTAATGGTGGGAAGAACGTCCATTGTAATTGCACATAGACTATCCACCATTCGCAAAGCAGACAAAATTGTTGTGATGGATAAGGGCTTGGTAAAAGAACTAGGGACTCACGAAGAATTAATTGCTATTGAAAATGGCTTATATAAAAATCTAAGTAGGTTACAATTTGAGGTTGTATAAATGATTTTTATTTTTTCACAAATTCTATATTCTTTTTAAGTCCTTCAAATCTTGTACGGCTCAATGGCGAGTCTTTAAAGGCTTTAACAAACACTTCTTCCGTTACTTCAGCCCAATCATTTTTCGAAAAATTCTGGATTTCAGGTTTTAGATTAAATTGTTCTTCCTTGTGATAAAGAGAAAAACTGTTCCAAGGACACACATCTTGACAAATATCGCATCCAAAAATCCAGTCATTAAACTTCCCTCCTAATTCATCAGGAATTTTATCTTTTAGCTCTATGGTAAAATAAGAAATACATTTACTACCATCTACAACGTACGGCTCTGTAATGGCATCTGTAGGACAAGCATCAATACATTTGGTGCATGTACCACAATAATCTTTTATGCCGGTATCGTATTCTAATTCTAAATCACAAATAATTTCTGCAATAAAAAAGAAAGAACCATTTTGCTTAGTAATTAAATTTGAATTCTTACCAACCCACCCCAAGCCACTTTTCTTAGCCCAAGCTTTATCTAGAACTGGAGCTGAATCAACAAATACACGTGCATTGAAGTCTCCAATTTTTTCTTGTAGCACAAAAACTAACTCCTTCAGCTTTTTTTTAATAACATGATGGTAATCTATACCATACGCATACTTTGAAATTTTGTATGAATCTTGCTGCTGTTGCTTTTCCGGAAAGTAATTATACAACAAAGAAATTACCGACTTTGCGCCAGGAACTAGTTTTGTTGGGTCGAGGCGTTTATCAAAATGATTATGCATATAATGCATTTGTCCGTGCATATTATTTTTCAACCATTTTTCTAAACGTGGAGCTTCTTCCTCTAAGAACTCTGCCTTAGAAATACCGCAGAAATGGAATCCCAGGCGTTTTGATTCAGTTTTTATATAATGTGTAAAGGTAGTTTCCACAGCGTTCAAGTATCCAAAAGTACATACTTTTAGATTAGTACCTTATAATAATTCTTGTAGGTATATTACCTACAAACAACACTTTTCGATTACCATCTCTGACTCAGATTACTCTACACTGACCCAAAAAGACCACCCTGTTTGGGATTTGGAATTCGACCAACATGCTTATATGCCAAATCTGTAGCTTCTCTGCCTCTTGGAGTACGCATTAAATAACCTTCTTGAATTAAGAAGGGCTCGTACACTTCCTCTATAGTTCCAGCTTCCTCGCCTACCGCAGTTGCAATAGTAGTAATACCTACAGGACCACCCTTAAATTTCTCAATTAATGTAGTTAGGATTTTATTATCCATTTCATCTAAACCATGCTTATCTACATTTAGTGCAGACAAAGCCATGTGAGCGATTTCTAAGGTAATAGTTCCATCGCCTTTTATCTGAGCAAAATCGCGCACCCGCCTCAACAATGAGTTTGCAATACGCGGTGTACCTCTACTTCTTCTAGAAATTTCGGTGCTAGCAGCCTCATCTATTGGCACATTTAAAATGGCAGATGAACGTTTAATTATATCTTTTAACAGTGCGGAACTGTAATAGTTTAGTCGAGATGTTATTCCGAAACGAGCCCTGAGTGGTGCTGTTAGTAATCCAGAACGTGTAGTTGCTCCCACCAATGTAAATGGGTTTAATTTAATTTGTACACTGCGCGCATTGGGGCCGGAATCTATCATAATGTCTATTTTGTAATCCTCCATGGCAGAATACAAATACTCTTCAACAATAGGACTTAGACGATGGATTTCATCTATAAATAACACATCGTAGGTTTCTAAATTAGTCAGCAACCCTGCCAAATCACCTGGCTTATCTAACACCGGACCAGATGTAACTCTTATATTTACACCAAGCTCTGAAGCAACGATATTTGCCAATGTTGTTTTTCCTAATCCAGGAGGGCCATGTAGCAATACATGATCAAGTGCTTCTCCTCGTTGCTTTGCAGCTTGTACAAACACTTTTAAATTATCTACCACAACATCTTGTCCGGAAAACTCTTCAAATCCCTTAGGGCGAAGTGCTTTATCGAACTCCTTTTCGGCTGAACTTAAATTTTCTAAAGATGGATCTATATCTGGATTCACACCTTGAATATACCAAACAAAGTTTGGTAACACAAATTGCTTTTAGAGAAGCTTTTGTTTATATTAAAAGAAACTAAAGCAGCCAATTCATGTCAAACGCTATTCAATTATTCCCTCATTCTATAATACGCATAAGTGGCGGACCTACTGATGACTTACATAAACTGCATGTTCATAAAACCATCAATTCCATTGATAAAGCTGTTGAAATACGAAAAAAAATTATCGACTTAAAAAATCAATTGAATGACAGCCTATACAACACAGTTTCGTCTCAAACGGATTCTAAAGTTCAGCAGAATATATTAAATGTAAAGCGTGATGTTTTTAACGAACGATTAAACGATATTGAAAAAATAGAAAGCATTGTTAGTTATATTTCCGAAAACGAAAAACAAAATTTATACTCTTTTATTGAATTACTAAACCAATATGAAACGCTTTCCCAAAAAGCTATTGAAGAATACGCGAGTGAAATAGAACAGTCTCAAGAAAACTTCAAAACCATTCTAAGCAATCAAGATTTTCAAAAAGGATTAATCTTATCAAGCCAAACATTGCTGAATAGAATTCCGGATTATTCTCAGAAAAAAATTTCGGAAATAAAAAAGAAAGAATCTCAAGTAGAACAAGGTTTAGTAAAATACCTAACAAGAATGTATGCTAAAACATCGCCATTTAGCACATTTACAAACTTGTGCCATAGCAAAACGACAAAAGACCTAAAACTAGAGGCTCCATTTTTAAAGATAGATTCGACATCTTCTCATAGAATGATTAGCCATATCCGGATTAATAATTTTCTTTTTCAATACCTCCGAACTTTACTAATAAAAAATAAAAGCATCTCGCAACATTTTCTTATTCGTATCAATCCTACTATTCAAAAAAAGGAAGACCACTACCTATATCTTACTAACCACAACAATGTTGAGGCATTTCAGCGTATTCCGCTGAATCCGGTTATCGATTTATTTATTGAACTCATTTCCGAACAATCGCAAGGAATTGGGTACAAAGAATTGATTGATAAACTTATTAAAGAAGAATACATAGAGGCTACTCATGACGAACTAGATGCATACTTAGTGCAGCTTATAGATTACGGATTTATAGAATACAACATTGGAGTTTCCGGAATTGATACGGAATGGGATTTAAAACTTTGCGAAAAGCTCTCCACTATTTCGGAAACAAATACAGAAGTAGCAGTGCTTATTGATGTTTTAAAAAAACTACGTGTGTATGCCAAAGAATACGAAACCGCAGATGTTAGCAGAAGAAAACAAATATTAGTTGATGGTTTCGGCATTTTCAAAAACGTATGCATGAAACTGCACGAAGCTGCAGGTTTGCCAGCTGAAGAAAGGAGACCAAAAGAAGAAATAGAAAAAGAATGGAGAGAAAAACAAAAAGCACTTAAAGAGGAAGCCGACAAAAAAGCTAAGGAATTAAAAGATAAAGCTAAGGAATCTAAGCAAGAAGATAAGCCAGCAGAGGTTGAATTACCGAAAGAAGAAGAAAAGAAAGACGAAGAAAAAAAGGAAGAAGCCTTTAAACATCAATCTTCTACGATGTTCAACTTTAAGCCGGAACAAGTCTTTTACGAAGACACCGAATACGATGCCGACATTAAATTAAATGAAGAAAAACTAAACGACTTTGTACAAAAAATCCACCAATTAACTACCGCCTTTGCCTTATTTGAAGGCTATTTTGACGAGCAACAAAGAATGGGACATTTCTTTGTGAATAAATATGGAACAGACGCTACCATAGATTTATTAACATTTTACGAGGATTATTTTAGAGAATTTAAAAAAGCAGAAGCGCAATTTTATGATCAAAAAAACAAAGAGAATGCTAAAATTATTCAAGAGTACAGAGAAAAAGGAAAAGACTTAAAACCGGAATCTCCTGAAGCACAAGCATTACAAAAGGAGTTAAACGAAAAAACAAAATTTGAAATTCCAGATGCGTTTAAAGTAAAATCAATAGAAGAGAGAGGTAAGCTGATAGAAGAATTTCGAAAAAAAATGACCGAACTAATAAAGACATTTACGAGTAAAGATAACGAGGATAACATTGTTATAAATCCTGAAATTGTTGGCGAGCTCGAAAAACTTATCCCTCCGGGATTTAGCAACTACGGAAAAGACACATCCTTCGGAATGTTTGTTCAATTATTTGAAGGGGAAAACTTAGAGCTGAATGGCACTATAAATGCAGTATTCTCAGGATGGGGAAAAATGGTAAGTAGATTTATGCATTTATTTGATGATGAATTTTCAAACGATGTAAAAAAATGGAATCACAGCAAAGAAAAAGAAAATGAATTATTTATTGAGGATTGTGATGCTTCGTATTTCAATGCAAATCTACACCCACCACTTTTAGAAAATGAAATTTGGATGCCTAACGGGCACAACAATGTTAGCGCTGATAAACAAGTACCCGTAACTGAACTAACCGTATTTTACAATAAAGAATTAAAAAGAATTTCCTTATTTCACAAAACATTAAAAAAAGAAATATTTGTTTTCGACCTAGGTTTTCAAGGGCATGGAGGGCGTTCTCAATTGTTTCAGATGTTAGATAAATTTACCAAATCACAATACTTATCAAGCCAGCCTTTGGTAGGAGCTGCCATAACAAATTTTATTCCCGCAAAACAAGAAGATGCTGGAACTGCAACTAAAAAAGCCGCTAAAACCATTACGCAACAGCCTAGAGTAATGGTAGGCACACAATTAATACTTAAGCGCAAATTATGGCAAGTGCCCAAAGAATTATTGCCATTGCGAAAACCTATTGAGACTGATGGAGAATATTTTACACGTGTAAATATTTGGAGAAAAGAAAACGGAATGCCTGATGAAGTATTTGTAGTTATTTACAATCAATCACAAAAACCCGAAAACGAGCAACAGGCGCAAAATGCTAAAAAATTAGGGAGAGATGATTACAAGCCACAGTACATCTCTTTTTCAAATCCGTACTTGGTAAATTTGTTTGAAAAGCTAAGCGACAAATCGCCTATAAGCATGAAAATAGAAGAAATGTTGCCGAATACCAATCAATTGTTTACTATCAATGGCCATAAACACATTACAGAATTTGTAGTGCAATGGTATTGCTAAATAAATAGAAATCCGATTCCAACTCTTAATTAAGTGGTGTCGAGACAATAAAACTTACTACGCATGAAAAATGACTATTGGTTAGCTTCTTACCTATACTACACAGAGCCTTGGGAAACGATATTAACAGAAGCCGTAAAACCTTTTGCGGAACAAATTTTACAAGAAGGTCTTGCCAATCAATATTTTTTTATTCGTTATTGGGAGCGTGGACCTCATATCCGCCTGCGCTTCAAAGGGAATAAAGACACTTTAGAAAAAAATGTACTACCAAGATTAACTACTTTTTTTTCGGAATATATAGCACTAAATCCTTCCAAAAACCTAGAAACTCCTTGGATGAAAGATTTACCGGAAGATAAAAAATGGTATCCGAATAATTCTATTCAACACATTGCCTACGAGCCGGAAACTGAGCGATATGGAGGCGAATACGCAATATTACTTGCAGAGCAACAATTTCAAGCATCTTCAAATGCAGTATTAGCAATCATTTCAGAATCGGAAGGTTGGTCTTATGAAAAAGCACTTGGCGCAGCAATTCAATTACATTTAAGCTTTGCTCACGCAATCGGACTAACCTATTCTGAAGTTTGCTATTTCTACGCTCATATACAACAAGCATGGTTTCCTCGTGCATATTACAATTACGAGCCTAATGTAGATGCAGAAGAATTAAAAAAACGTGCAGAAATTACTCAAAAAGCTTTTGAAGAAAATTTTCAAAAACAAAAACAGTTCCTAGTTGGGTTTCATGAAATGCTTTGGAATGGATTGCAGGAAGAGGCTGAATTTGAAAATGAATGGATGAATACTTGGATAGCTGAAATTAAAAATTACAATTCAGCCGTAATAAAGCTTCAAGAAGAAAAAAAATATGTTGCCAATATTCCGGCAAATTATAATATGCCCAAACATTTAGCAAAACCATTAGTTGAAAGACTTTGGATTTATGAAAGCTTGATACACATGACAAACAACCGACTTGGTATTCAAAACAGAGATGAAGCGTTTTTAGGATATTTAATCAAGCGCAGTATGGAAGAGTTGAATAAAAACTAAATCAACGTGTGGTTCAATAATTTTCCGGAGGCTAATAATTTCTCCAATGGCTTTTCATAAACCACCTGCTTAAGCAAATTAATATGTCCAACATGATGACAGTCTGAACCAAGAAAGGAAACCATATTATTATCTATCAACCGCTCTGCTATCATCTTAACATCTGGAGAATAATAGCCGGTAAGGGAATTTAAATTTAACTGCAACGCTACGCCTTTATCAACAAGTTGTTCGTACACTTCAAAATCAGAATGCCAAAAATTATATCTCTCCGGATGTGCCAAAACAGGCTTGTAACCTTGTGTTTGCATTTTAAAAATCAAATGATACAAATTATCCGGTGGCTGCACAAACGACAACTCAAACAACACATACTTGGTATTTCCTAAAGTTAGCAACGTTTTTTCATCAATCTTTTTTTCCAACTCATAATCCATGTAATATTCCGCAGCTGCCTCCACTTGAATTGGAATGCCTTGTTGCTTGAGCGCCTCTCTAACTTTTTCTAAACCAGATAAAATTATTTCAGGAGTATTTCTATACGTATCGCTCATTACATGAGGTGTGGTAATTACCTTTTTGTACCCCCACTCATGAAAAAATGAAATTAATGTAACCGAATCTTCTATGGTTTGCGCACCATCATCAATCCCAGGTATAAAATGGGAGTGCATATCACAACCTAAAACAGAAAGATCTATTGGATTTAACAATCTTTCTTCCTTTTTCTTTTTACTAAATAGATTTGAGAATAATCCCATAAGTGAATGTACTAAGTATTAAGAGAGAAAGTACACTAATTACTGTTAAATAAATTATATGTTTTTATAAAACCACTCCACAGTCTTTTTAAGTCCATCCTCCACTCTAATTTGAGGTTGGTAGCCCAATTCTTTTTGAGCGTTGGTTATATCAGCTAATGAATCTCTAACATCACCTATTCTAGCTTCTCTGTAGTTGGGATTTACATTGCTACCTATAGTGTTCTTCAAAATAGTATATAATTGATTAATAGAAATACGTTCGCCCACTGCGATATTATAAACAGATCCAATTGCATTCTTATCAGTAGAAAAACAAGCTTTAATATTTGCTTGCACGGCATTCTCTACAAAGGTAAAATCTCTAGTTTGCTCTCCATCGCCATTAATATTAGCGCTTTCGTTATTCTTCAACGCATTTAAAAAAAGTGGGATGGCGGCAGCATACTCTCCTGTAGGACTTTGCTTGGGTCCAAATACATTGAAATAACGCAACCCAATTATTTCCATCCCATATACATCTTTAAAAACTTTTGCATACAACTCGTCCGCCAATTTGGTTACAGCATAAGGAGATAAAGGTGCTCCGATAACACTTTCAATTTTTGGTAATTGTTTGCTATCGCCATATACAGAAGACGAACTGGCATAAACCATTCTTCTTACATTAGCTTCCTTAGCTGCAAATGCAATATTGACAAAACCTCCAATATTAACGGCATTCGTAGCCACCGGATTTTTAATGGAACGAGGAACAGAACCCAATGCCGCTTGGTGCAACACATAGTCAATTCCTTCAACAGCCTTAACACATGCTTCGTAATTACAAATATCGCCTTGTATAAACTGAAAAGAAGGATTTCCTAAAAACTCTTTTAAATTATCGGCAAAGCCGGTTGCAAGATTATCAAACACAACCACCTTTTTCGCTCCAAACTTCAATAAATACTCCACAATATTAGAACCGATAAACCCTGCACCTCCAGTTATTAAAAAGGAGTATTTACTTATATCTTCGGTGTGGTATTTTATATTGTACATAACTATATTTCGAGTTTTACTGTTTCTAATTTTAATTTTTCTTACGCTATTTCCTATAAATTTTTAACAAGAAACCGTTAAACTCATCTAATTGTATATTGTTGTTCGTAATATTTTTTATAATCGCCACTGGTAACATTCGTAAGCCATTCGTCATTCTTTAAATACCAATCTACTGTTTTTTCAAGTCCTTGCTCGAAAGTTACAGAAGGCTGCCACCCCAACTCTCTTTTAATTTTTGAGGCATCTATTGCATAACGTAAATCATGCCCTGCTCTATCTTTTACAAAGGTTATAAGTTTTGCAGATTCGCCTTTTGCTCTTCCCAATTTTTTATCCATTATTTCACAGAGCAAATAAATCAAATCAATATTCTTCCATTCGTTGTTTCCTCCAATATTATAGGTATCTCCAACTTTTCCCTTATGAAAAACAGTATCAATTGCTTTTGCATGATCTTCTACAAATAGCCAATCACGAACATTTTCGCCCTTACCATAAATCGGAATGGGTTTATTGTTTTTAATATTATGAATAGAAAGTGGGATTAATTTCTCAGGGAAATGAAAAGAACCATAATTATTAGAACAATTGGTTAATACAACCGGTAATTTATAGGTATCAAAATATGCCCGTACAAAATGATCAGAGCTTGCTTTAGAGGCTGAATATGGACTGTGTGGGTCGTACGATGTTTCTTCTGTAAACAAACCGGTATCTCCAAGCGTTCCATATACCTCGTCAGTTGAAATATGATAAAAAAGATTTCTTGTTTCCAAGTTTGAATTTTGCTCGGCACCCAGAGATGACTGCCACTTATTCTTGGCAGCGTTCAATAAATTTACGGTTCCAATTACATTTGTCATTACAAATTCCAACGGATTTGCAATTGACCTATCTACGTGCGATTCAGCGGCTAAATGCAATACGCCATCAAACTTATACTGCGCAAACAATTGATTTACAAAATCAGCATCAACAATATCGCCCTTTACAAACTTATAATTAGGGCTATGCTCTATATCTCTCAAATTGGCTAAATTACCGGCATAGGTAAGTTTATCCAAATTAACAATGGTGTAATTGGGATATTTACTTACAAATAAACGCACCACATGCGAACCGATGAAACCGGCACCACCTGTAATTAAAATTTTCTTTGAGTTTAATTGCATCAGTTACTTAATAAATAGGATTATCAGCTACAATATCAAGGTTTATTGGAAGATTTCCAAGAAAGAATTTCTATTTTTGAGTAGTATATACCATCTGAAATACAAGTAGATGCAACGTAAACAATTTATACAACTATCATTAGGAGGACTTTTTATGACAACAGTTCAGAAATTATCAGGGTGGGAGCGCTCATTAGATAATACCTCAGTTGAGCAAACACAACCCGTGCTGTTTATTGGACATGGCTCTCCTATGAATGCACTATACGACAACAATTTTACTCGAGGTTTAGCTAAAATAGGAAGCGAACTGGCTACACCCAAAGCAATTATGGTTGTTTCGGCACATTGGCTTACCAGAGGTACTTACGTAGCCACCACCACAAAGCCCGAAACAATTTATGATTTTGGTGGATTTCCGGAGGAGTTATTTCAGGTAAAATATCCTGCAAGTGGCTCACCCGAAATGGCAAAACAAACTATTAAAGAAACAACCTCTGTAAAAATTTTAGAAGATGCGGAATGGGGCTTAGATCATGGTGCATGGACAGTATTAAAGCACATGTTTCCAATGGCAAATATCCCAGTTTATCAACTTAGTATTGATTATACCCAACCAGCTCAATACCACTATGAATTAGGCAAACACCTTGCCGGACTTAGAAAAAAAGGAGTTTTGATAATCGGTAGCGGAAATATAGTTCACAATTTATCCCAAATAAATTTCAACTTATCAGCAAATCCATTTGATTGGGCTCTGGAATTTGATTCGTGGAGTAAAGAAAAACTATTATCCTATTCCTTTAACGATTTAATAAATTATACCAATCTTGGAAAGGTGGCCCAACTAGCAGTTCCTACAAACGACCATTACCTACCTATGTTATATTGTATTGGAATGAAACAACCTAACGATTCGTTGAAAATGCTATATGAAGAAATTCAGCATGGCTCAATAAGTATGAGATGTTTTAAAATTGGATAAAAAAATCCCGTTCAGAAAATAATTTTCCGAACGGGATTTTATAAAATAATTAGTACTTACTTTTTACTCCAAAACTTTTGTGATCTTCCGCCACGCTCGCTACTACCACTTCCGCTTCTCTCGCTCTTATAACCACCTCTACTACTATCTCTATCTCCTGATCCAAATCGTCTGCTACTTGAGCTTCTATCGCCTCTCTCTCCTCCACTGCTGCGCTCTCTGCTTCTTCCGAAACCGCCTCTATCTCCACCTCCACTATATCTGCTGCTACCGCCACTACTTCTACCATATCTAGAACCACCACTACTTTCACCACCATCAAAACGGTCATCTCTTCTGCGCTGTTCTGAAAGCTCAACACCTATTTTTCTATTGCCATACATTTGATTTGTTAAAGCAGTAAGAATAGTATTTGCAGCTGCATCCGAGTTAATCTCTAAAAACGAAAACGAAGTTTTAACATCTACTTGTGTAATTAAACTGGCTTCTACGGCAGCAGTTTCGACTACAAAGTTTTTCAATGTAATTTCGTTCAAGCCATCCATTTTACCTAAGTTCACAAACAACCTTTTCTTAGGTTTAATTCTTCCTTGTTCGTAATGAACGTTAATATCCGGAGTGTCTTTATAATAGCTAAATAATCGTTCAAACTCAATAGCAACAATCTTTTTAATTAAATCTTCCTTAGAAACGCTATCAAATTCTTTAAGCGCAATTGGCATATACTTATCTACACTTTCGTCTGATGTAGTTGTTTTATGAATTTTTTTGATAAGCGCTAAAATCTGCTTCTCACAAATCTCTCTACCGGACGGAATTACTTTCATTTCAATCTTTCTGCCTGTAATTCTCTCCAACACTTTAATTTTTCCTGTCTCGCGAGGATTTACCAAAATAATAGACACCCCTGATTTTCCGGCTCTTGCAGTTCTACCACTTCTATGTGTATAGCTTTCTAATTCTTCCGGAATGTTATAATTTATTACGTGTGTTACGTTATCCACGTCAATACCACGAGCAGCCACATCCGTACAGATAAGCAATTGCAATGCTCTATTTCTGTAGCGTTTCATAACATGATCGCGTTGTGCCTGAGACAAATCACCATGCAAAGAATCCGCATTATAACCATCTTTTATTAATAAATCTGCTACATTTTGGGTATCCATTTTGGTACGACAAAACACAATAGCAAAAATATCAGGATTGCTATCTACAATTCTTTTAAGTGCCAAATACTTTTCACGCTCATGTACAATGTAATAGCAATGATCAATATTAGCAGCACCTTGATTTTTTCCTCCAACAACAATCTCTTTCGGATTTTTCATGTACTTTCTAGAAATAGCTTGTATCTCTGTAGGCATTGTTGCAGAAAACAACCACACATTTTTCTCAGTAGGTGTAAAAGATAAAATTTGATTGATATCTTCTTTAAAGCCCATATTCAGCATTTCATCGGCCTCATCAAGCACCACAGTTTCAATACTATCAAGCTTTAATGCTTTTCTATCAATCAAATCAATTACTCTACCCGGTGTTCCAACTACAATTTGAACACCACGTTTAATTTCACTTATTTGTCTTTCTGCGCTTGCTCCACCATAAATAGCACAAACATTGATACCTGGAACATACTTGCTGTACTCCTTAATATCATTAGAAATTTGCACACACAACTCACGTGTAGGACACAACACAATAGCTTGAATATTTTTCTTTGTGTTATCAATATTCTGAATTAAAGGAATACCGAAAGCAGCTGTTTTTCCAGTTCCTGTTTGCGCAAGCGCTACAATATCAGAGCTATTTTGCGTTAAAAAAGGAATTGTTTCTTGCTGAATTGCTGTTGGTTTTTCAAAGCCCATTTCTGTAATGGCCTTAATAATTTTCTCGTTAATAGCGAGAGATTTGAAATCTTCCATATATGTTTTTTACTCGAGGCCTTTATTAATAAAGGATTCCGCGATGTTAGTAATTCGCCAATACACCTTGCATTGGTTCTTTCAAACAATCACTTCCTCGTAATAAATTTAATGTCAAGAAAATGAAGTTCTTGTAAAAGATGCGCAAATGTACGACAATTATTCCGATTTGTCAATATTTGCGAGCAACGGCTTAGTTAAGATAATGTGAACAGGCTATTATCATTAGGTTTCAGGTGGTAAAGAAATTTCAGATTTGTTAAATCCAATGTCAATAAAGGGCACGGGACTACTTATTGATTTTGAATAAAATGAAAAGTAAGTTTAGGTAAAAGTTTGGAATATTCCTCTCCACTTTCTTTCATGCTTATATCCATATCGTCATAATACCAATTTACATCTACAGGAATACGATAATCTTTGTAGATATCACTCAATTTATTTAATACGACTAAAATATGTTTTGCAGAAGTTGAATTAAAGTAATCGAGCTTTACTTTAAAAATCACATGGTCTTGCTGATTTCCTTTTCTCCATGACAAATACTTGCCATAATTCTCTACCCATTGTGCTAAATACTCGTAAAACTTACCCGGATTCTCAGGACGAGAGACGCCCGATAATTCTAAAATATTATTTGCAGTATTAAAATCTACTTTAGGTGAATCTTCAGTACCTTCAATTGCTAGTGGTTTCATAATACACAATATAAAAATTGAAACTGTTAATTCAGTATTTTAGTTTGAAACACATAAAATGAATAATTATCATTTATTGGTTTAAATTCGTAACTAAGAGCATCTGATGAGCGCAAAGCTATATCTATCATGCCTAATCCTGCTCCGCCTTTCTCCGAAAATGTTTTATTGCTTAACACTTCTCTATAAAATATTTTTTTTTCTTCCAATGTCATTCTATTTATTTTCTCGATTTTATCTTTCAACACATCTACTTGGTCGTTCTTTATATAATTCCCAGTGGTTAGAAAGTAATCTTCATTCTCCTTCAACAACGTAAAAACAGCAAATGGCGTTTCTGTACTATTTTGATTAGGAATTGGTTCGTTATGACGATACAGATTCTCTAAACATTCCACCATTACATGGTAAAAACGTTTTTTAGTAATTGGATCGAGACTTAACTTTTCTATTTTATCGTCAATATTTCCAATGATTGTATTCATGGTTTTATTGTCAATCTCGCCTGCAAAAGCAAGTATTACATCGTGTTTATGCAATCTATGATTTAAATCAAGGGCAAAATCTTCTATTTTTCTCATTCTTATCGCATTTTAATTAGATATGTAAAAAACTTACAAAGTGAAAATAGTCCACCACTTATACAATCATCCATAATATACTACACTTGTACGTTAATTTCCAGTATTTGGTTTCAGTACCTAGCTAAGAAACAAGAATAAGCTGCGTACTCTGCAAATAAGCCAGTTAGGATGCAAACAAAAACTGATAGACATCACCTATTCTACAGTATCAAATGAGAATTATCAATTTAAATCAGTCGGCAGAAGTGTATTTTTAACCAATAGATACACTATGCACACACAGTTAAAAAATAAACTCACCTGTTTTCATTGTGGAGACGACTGCAAAGAGATGCCAATTCAAGTTGAGCAAAAGTATTTCTGCTGTGAAGGATGTAAAACGGTTTATGAGATATTAAACAAAAATGACTTGTGCGAATACTACAACTTGTCAGAAAATCCGGGTATTGCACAAAAAGTAAAAATAAAACCGAATCAGTTCTCGTATCTAGAAAATACAGAAGTATCCACAAAATTAATTCATTTCAAAAATGACACAGAAGCGCATGTAAGCTTTTATTTACCAACAATGCATTGCAGCTCGTGTATTTGGCTACTTGAAAATTTACACAAACTAAACCCTGCCATAAAAAGCTCTCGAACTAATTTCTTAAAAAAAGAAGTTCTTATTGTATTCGACACTTCCAACTATTCACTAAAACAAGTAGTTGAATTGCTTACCAGCATTGGATACGAACCCCACATCAATTTAAATGATTTATCCAAAAACAAAACGAAAAAACACAATCGATCACGAGTATTCAAAGTAGGAATTGCGGGATTTTGCTTCGGAAACATTATGATGTTAAGCTTTCCTGAATATTTCTCGATGGGAAACATTGCAGAAGGTAATTTAAAAAATGTATTTAACTACTTAAATCTATTTCTTTCATTGCCAGTTTTCATATACTGTGCATCCGAATTTTATATATCGGCATGGAGTGGTTTAAAGCAAAAATTTCTAAATATTGATGCGCCAATAGTGCTAGCAATTGTAATTACCTTTGCAAGGAGTGTGTATGAAATTACTTCGGGAACAGGCTCAGGATACCTAGATTCCATGTCAGGAATAGTTTTTTTCATGTTGATTGGCAGAATATTTCAAGACAAAACATACGAAGTATTGTCTTTTGACAGAGATTACAAATCCTATTTCCCTATATCAGTTAGTATAAAAAAGGGAGAGCTGGAGGAAAATATTCCTGTGACACAGCTAAAAGTGGGCAACCGAATGATTATTCGAAATAATGAAATTATACCAGCTGACGGCATACTATTCTATGGTAAGGCAAGTATTGACTACAGCTTTGTTTCAGGGGAATCATTGCCGAATGAAAAAACAATTGGAGAAATAATTTATGCAGGTGGAAAACAACTGGGTTCCATCATTGAACTTGAAGTAGTAAAAGAAGTTTCTCAAAGCTACCTTACACAACTATGGAATAACAAGGCATTCAAAGAAAACGAACAAAAAAATAAATCATTTGTACATGCCTTAGCAAAACAATTTACATGGGTACTTTTATCGATTGCACTTACAAGCGGCATATACTGGTATATAAATGATTCTTCTAAAATATTAAATGCCATAACAGCCATTTTGTTAGTTGCATGTCCTTGTGCGCTATTGCTTTCTGCTACATTTACAAACGGAAACTTGATGCGAATTTTAGGAAGAAATAAGTTTTACCCTAAAAACGCGCTAAGCATTGAAGCTCTTACGAATGTTGACACAATAGTATTTGACAAAACCGGCACAATAACTCAATCCGGAACAGCTGATGTAAGTTACAAAGGAGAAAAATTATCGGCAAGTGATGTACAACTTATCAATTCTGTTGTTAGGCAATCTTCCCATCCATTAAGCAGTGCAATACAAAAATTTCTTCCGTTAACAGCACCTGTTAAAATAACTAACTACAAAGAGTTTGTAGGGAAAGGAATAGAAGCCACTTATTCCGACAAACGTATTATGATTGGTTCTTTATGGTTTGTGAACTCTATTCAAGAAGACAATCAAGATGCAAGCAAAGTGTATATAAAAATTGA
>JAFLBG010000022.1 GCA_017303975.1 Bacteroidota bacterium | reverse complement strand
AGCAAATAAGAAATATAATTGCTAATTTCGGGTATTCATATATATGCCCGTAGAATCTATTTAATCCAACGTTTGATTCTTTTGATTGTAAATAAAACAAGCAGATTACTCCCGCTACACCACAGATAAAGATTCCACTTAAATACATAAGAGTATCGTTTATGGTAAAGTGTTCGTTAAAGGATATTGCAAGCCCAATCCAAAAATGATTTGCAATAATTAGTATCCAACTTAGCTGAACATTTTTTCTTTCTGTAAATGATTTTAAAACCATTATTAACCCAACTATAGAAAATAGAGGAGGTAGCAAGTTGTGTATGTAAGCAGGGATATATTTTTCTATTAGTAAACAAATAACTCCTGTTGTAAATAGTAAGCTGAAAAAAAGTGTTATCTGTTTGTTGTTTTTAAAGTTTAGTTTGTTCCCTGCACTCTTTAGGGGATTCCATAGAAATCGATACATAGCAGTGTCTAGATTCCATTCTTTTACACATAGTACGTAAATAGAGTTTTTTATTTTGTTGTAGAACGTGTTTTGTGTATGTTGAATTTGTGGGGAGAATTTGTAAAACTGTTCTTTAATTAAATAACTTACCACAGAAGGAGACACCAGCAGTTGATATGTTCTTAGAAATGCATTTCCTGAAAAATGAAATAGAGCAAGATGTTTAAGACCAAGAGAAACCTCAATAAATATTAATCCAATTTGTGCAATAGAGGCATAGGCAATTTGACTTTTTACAGAAGATTGAACATGTGCAGTAACGGAGGCTATAATACTTGTTGACAAACCAATTATTACAATCAATATTCGTACCGATAATTGGTGCTCCCAAAAAGGGAACGTTCTCAATAATAGAAAAACTCCAATATGCACCGATAGAGAGCCATAGAATATAGCACTTGATGGCGTTGGGCCTTCCATCGCTCTTGGTAGCCAATGGGAAAATGGTAGTTGTGCCGATTTTGCGACAGCAGTAAGTAATATAAATAATGAAATTAAAACACCAATGGTGCTGTGAGTTGCAAGATGCTCGTGAACCAGCTCGTAGTTGTTAAGTTTTAAAAAAGTAATGTTTTCATGCCATAAGTGATGACTTAGCCACATTGCTAGTATTAATCCAAGGTCTCCAATTCTATATATTGAAAATACTTTTACGGCATTTTTTACAGGTAAATAGCGTTCTCTGTAGAATGCAATTAGTAAGAATGAAGATACTCCGAGTATTTCCCATCCAATAAATAATGTTTCTAGGTTTCCAGAAAAAATAATTATTGTATAACCTAAATAAAATAGAAGTATGGCATTAAAGAATCTTTTGTAGCCATGTTCTTTATGAAGATATACTCTACTATATACCGTAACTAAAAATGTTAATAATGCTCCAACAACTAAGTACACCGCAGTAATATTATCAAAACAAAAATCTATAAAAAACTCGTAGTCACTAGTTTTAAAAATTACAATATCTTTTAGGTTCAAAATTGGATGATTGTTTAACAGCCAATAGCCTAGAAATGTAATTGCGGAGGCTAAGTGAATTCCAATTGTTAGAAAAGCTGATTTTGATAATAGTCCTTCATTCTTTTGGGGAATGAGTAAGCTTACGATAAATCCGGCAATTGGAATTAAAATAAACAGTTCTAGTGTTTTTTCCATAATAGTTAGTTGATTTGATAAACAGGGAAATTTTCTTGATTGGATGCAAGTAAAGGAGTTATATCCCTTACGGATTTTATTTTTTCTCCCGTTAATTGATAGGAAGTAAAAGTTCCATTCTTAAAAACGAACTGTTCTTTTGTATCAGGGTTTATTGCTACTAAGTGAATCCATTTGTTTATAAACCATTCATAGGTAGATTCTGATTTTTTAATTGTATTTAAAATTACATCAGGAAAATGCTCGACAATAATTAGTAAGCGAATTGGATCGTGAACTTCTATCATTTGGCTTGGAAGACCCGGTCTCAAATCTCCATCAATTCCATTTGCAACTCCAAATAAGCCCATCACATTATGGGGCAACTTGGTGCCTGCTCCTAATTTTTGGTTGTCTACACGAGAGAAGTAATATTCTAAATTGATGCCTCCACATACTGGAGCTGCAGCATTTAGGATTCCTAATAGATAATTTCCTTCAGGGTCTATTCTGTAATCGTAAGAGTTTAAGAATGATCTTCTGTCAAGAAAAAGCTGCTTGGTTAATGCTCTTCTTCCTACTATGCAAAGTGCATTGGTCGCATGGTTGAGTTCTGGTCTTGGTTCGAATAAGGATACCGAACGAATTTTTATTTTTTCGTGTATTACTTTTTCGCTCAATGATGTGTCAAGTAGCTCAAATCTTCTAGACCTTTCTCGTGCATTAAAATCAAGTGCTTTGTTGAATGTGTTTTTGTTTTTTAGGTGAAGCTCTTTGTTTTTAATGGATAAGGAACTCTCGTCAAAAAAAATAATTTCATCTCTTGTTGTATCGTGAATACCACCAATAAATTGACATGTTTCCGGAATAACAACTCCTTTTTGTTCAAGTGTTTTTCTTACTTCGGTATGATTTGCCATATGGCAGATAATTCTTGCGTTGACCGAGCCCGGCCTTCCGGAGCAAGCTCCGCAGTCATAAGCTGCATAGTGAGGATTGTTTACACTGCTAGCACCGTGCCCAACTATATAAACTATCGGAGCAAAGTTATTTACTAAGCCAATGCTTCGCAATAATCTTTCAACCCTATCTGTCATTTCATCTATCGTAAATCCAATTTGTAGTCCATCTTCTATGTCAGTTATGCTTTTGTTTTCTATAGTAAGCGTTGAGATTTGTTCCATATGCTTAAATGAAGACGCTGTTGCAGGGCTTATAGAAGGTTTGAAAATATTTAGAAATAGTTTGAATGCAGACCAGAATCCTAATGATTGCGAAATTAGCCAGCCATGAAAGAGTTTATGTGAGTGTTTGGTAAAATGGACATCCTCTTCAAGCTGTTTATTGGTTTCTAATTCTTTAATTAAATGCTTAGGTGTAATAGGAGCCGGGCATAGTTTCGTGTGAAACTTTCCGTGTTCTGGTTTGAAAAAAAAGTCTACACTAAAGAAGCCAGGAGTTCCAAATGTTTCGCAGCTTGTGTCAAAATTTTCTAAGTATCTTCTAAACGAACATTCTCTATCATCAATACAGAATAGTGCTTGAAAAGTTGCATCTTTTACATGCGTAGTATTTTCTGTATTGGAAGATTTTATACCCGCAAGTACTTGGTCGTAATAAGTCCACTCAAAAGCTTCTTGCCATATTTCACTTACTTCTACAAGTTCTGTTTTTACAGATGGTTTAAATAAACTGTCTGGTAGCTCAGAAGTTATTTTGCTTAAGCAGTTCCAGTCGTTACCCAATAGAAATGTTAGATTGTCAATTTCTAGTAGTAACTCAAAAAGTATAAAGTCGTGCAGTGATATTTTTTTTGTGTCTAGAAGCGTTTCGGGTTGATTTTCTATTGCAGATACCATTCCCGACCAGCCCTGATGTTCAAATTGTTGGTCGAATAGATACTGTTCGTATAACGACTCATTACCGACCAATTTGTTTAGTAGTTCAGGAATGCTGCAATTAGTACTTAGTAGAAGCTCTTTAGCTAGTTTGGTTTTAAAGAAACTTGTAAAACTGTTTTTTTCTAGTGCTTTTATGGAATCAATAAATCCTATTCCTTGAATTGGAAAGTTCCAAATTGATATTCCTTGATCTAGATAGCTACATATTATTCTAAATAAGATTGGGTGTACTAGTGAGTCTAAATCTATTTTGTAAAATAGTTTCCAGTTTGCTCTTAGTTTTCCTATTCTTGCTGTGTTTGAAGTTTTATATGGTTTTGTAATACATTTGTTAAGCCATTTTATTAAATTTTCCTCTCCTTTTTTAGAACGTATTATTTTCTCAAGTACATTGTGATTTATTCTTTTTGATTGATATAGATTTCTGTATTCTTCTATTCCTAATGTAACTTTATAGCCAAAAATTTCGGAAGCTCTACTTATTCCATCAATAAAATTTAAATGCTGAAAAGCATGTAACGTATTATGATGTATGAAATCTTTTAATGGAGCTTGCGCTGGCAAATAATGTTTCAGAGAGTGTATTGTTTCGGAAAGTTTAAATGAAACAGCTCTTTCTGTAGTTTGATTTTCAATATCTGGTAGCATATTTTTCTATATAAATAGTTGGTATTGTAATACGTACATTCCTTTTCTGCTTACTCTGTAAATTCCGCCATTCAAAGCATCAGTCTTGAAAATAGGTCTGTTCTGGTAACCAAATGTAATTTTTGCGCTATTCGTTCCATGAACTAAAATGTTTATCCCAAGTTCATAAACCATAGATGGATCTTTTAGCCTATTGAAGTTGCCATACATAAGCGAGCCATATGCTTGTATTGTACCATTATTAGGCAATAAATTATTTTTGAACAAATATCCTGATTGAGCATATATTATATTGCCTGAACCAATCATTGGGAATGCATCTCCAGGACCATTAAATGAAGCATTAGCATTTATCCCATTGGCTGGGTTCATCACTCCTAGGTTTCTTAAGTAGTTGGTCCCTAAGTTGAAATTGTTATATGCCACATAAAGTGAAATTGCATTCCCTTTATCGTTATTGATTGGGGCATCATAAAATAAATCAATTCCTAGAAGCTGCATTGCTTGGTAAAGGGTGTCTCCACTATTATTTAACTTCCACATTGCTTTGTCTTGATTAATAAAACCTGCACCAATTGTAAGAACACGTTTTGTTCCAAGATAGCTACCTGCAGTGTATGGTGTTAAATTCGACTCCTTATCTAAAAACTGATACATAAAATATCCTTGAATTTGCGGCTTAGGAGGTGTTAATGCAAACTCCGCATTTTTTGATAAAGTGTTTAATGCAGCGGAAGAGTTTTGTGTTGCCATAGGTGTTGTAAGAGCAAGCCGGTAATCAAGTTTTCCTAATTTCCCTTTGGCATATAAGCTTAGCTTTCTTAAAAATTGATCAGTAACCCCGTTTGTTGTTTGTTGGTAAAGTGGAGCATCTAGCCCTAGAATGGAAGCAACTGATGGTGATGCAAATCTTGAAAGCCCACTCCATCCTGTTAGTCCACCTCCTATACTTAAGTATTTATCTTTTACTTTATACTCGGCCAATGCATCATGAAAAAATGCTCCTGTATATAGTTTGGATAAATAATTAAAATTATTTTGACCAAATTGAGTATAAAAAAATAGTTTATCTGTGAGTTGTCCATAGAGTTGAAATCGTAGTCTTCTTATACCAATATCAAATGTAGATGATTGAGGTTTCCCGAACACTGTTGTTCCCGGATTGCTCTCATTGTATCGAACCCAAACCTGATTTAATGCAGTAAGTTTTATATAGTGAGTTCCATCCTCATTTAAATTGTATTTTAACTCCTTTGTTTTGTTCTCTTCTGCAACATAAATTGATGGCAAAAGGAGTAGTAGAAAAATAAATGGTCTCATCATTAATAAATTAAATAGATAAGTTTACTCGTGCGCAGGTTTTGGCTTTTGATAATTCTTTGAAGCTCTCTAGTCCGATTATTTTAAATTTTCCATCCTGTAATTCATACTCATCAATAAAGCGATATAGGTTTTCCATGAAAGTATGATCTAAGAATTTCGCATCATTTACATCTAGTATGATTGTTTTGGAGGATGGAATTTCAAGTAGTTTTTTATGTGTTAGTAGCCAATTACTAAAAACACCTGATCCCTTTAACGAAACACAGTACTCGTTTCCAGTTGTAGTAACTGATACTTCAGCTTTAAACAAGCTTTTAATAGATGCGCCATGAATAATGTGGGAAATGAATTTTACTAATATCCCTGCAGCTATACCAAGCAGTAAATCTGTAGAGATTGTAACGATTATTGTTATGAGAAAAATTACTATTTGTTCTTTTCCTATATGATACACATGTTTGAATTCTTTTGGCGATGCCAACTTAATTCCAACAAAAATGAGCATTGCAGCTAAGGAAGCAACCGGAATTAGTTTTATAAGTGGAGCTACTAAAACAACAAACAACAAAAGAAATACACCATGGAAAAAGTTAGCCCACCTAGTTTGACCTCCATTGTTAATATTTGCAGAGCTTCGTGCTACTTCCGATATCATTGGCAGGCCGCCCAATAATCCTGAGATTATATTGCCTATTCCAACTGCTACTAAGTCTTTACTTAAGTCTGATTTTCTTTTTTTTACTTCGATTAAATCAATGGCTTTTCCAGTAAGTAGCGATTCTAAGCTTCCAATTACTGCAAACATAATTACATACTTTATGAAAATTCCGATTGTATCGCTTGATAATGCATCAAAACTTGCATTCCATGAAAGAGATAAAGTCCCGGGGTTGACAAGAGGCTTTAAATTTTTATAAGTGTCGGAGTCTAATGAAAATAATTTATCTAGAATAACACCAACTATTAGAACCAGTAGTGCCGGTGGTATTCGTTTTACTAGTTTGTTGTTAATATATGGAAGGCCCAATAGAATTGCTAAACTTATTCCTCCTATAATTGCAATTTGAGGAGTAAGGTGCGTGATGCTATGTGGAATCATTAGTAATAAATCTAATGGCTCTTTGCCTTTTAATTCAGAGGGTGCAATTCCAACTGCAAAATGAAATTGTTTTGAGATAATAATAATTCCAATAGCAGCAAGCATTCCATGTACTGCTGAGAGTGGAAAAAAATCTACTACGGATGCAACCTTTATAGCGCCAAGTATAATTTGTACAACAGCTGCAACAACTATTACTCCAAGTGTAAGGTGCCAGCCAAGTTCTTGGTTTCCTTTGCCTAATTCTTCTACACAGCCGGCTACAATAACAATTAATCCTGCTGCCGGTCCTTTTATTGTTAGTTCTGATCCGGCAAATATGGATACTACCATACCTCCAACGATTGCAGTTAAAACCCCCATGATAGGAGGAAATCCGCTGGCACCTGCAATTCCTAAGCATAATGGAAGTGCTATTAGTGATACAAGAAACCCAGAGAGCATATCTTTGCTCCAGTTTTCTTTTAACGAGTATAGGTCATTCTGAAAAGAGTTTAATTTCGATTTCATTTTATGTATTTAGAATTTTGGAAAAAAATCAAATAGCTAGACATATCATTGGTTTGTAGCATAGTGCTCAAACTAACTGGCGTAGGTCTAAGAAAATTTTACGAAATTCTAAATACGGAAATTTTGATGTAGGAGATAGGTTTCAATATTGGATATATTGAGAAGCTTATCTGAGTGGGAAATAGGACAAGGGTTTTCTAGATTAATTGAAATTGATGTCCAGTAAATCTCTAATTCATGAAAAATAATGTCTGGAATTTTTTTGTCGTCACTCTCTTCAATATCTTCAATACCCTCAAAAATAAAAGTAAAGGTATCATTTGATGTTGGAGATATAGAGCAAGTTTTGTATTCGATTTGATTTGATTTGTTTGAGTACAAACCTCCAGCTAAAGCAGAACTAATATCCGTTAGGAAAGTTAATAAGAGTAAGTATAATATGATTCTCTTTACGCTCATTTATTATAAAAGGTACTATGCAAAGGTATATTAATTCTATTTGGTAGTACAAATTAAATTTTGTTAAAAATAAAATTGTCATTTTTGCAACTGTAATTAGGTTGTAATCTACCAATGTCAAATTCTTGTTTTTTCATCTCAATTCCCTATTTTTGCGCCCTTTAGGAGCCAAAATCAATGCGCATTTGTTTTGTTACATGTCTATTAGTAGTTTTTATTTTTTTGGATACGATTTGTACTTCCCAAAATTTAGAAAAAATAGGGAAGAAAGAAATGGTGCGCTTAAACGGGAATCTAGCTTATTCATCCGTATTTTATAATGCTAGTGGTATTGAGAATAGAAGACAACCGTTTACTTGGTTTTTGAATGGAAGTATTGCCGCCAACCTATTAGATGTTAGTTTACCATTTACATTTACTTATAGCAACAATCAAGTTGCTTATACGCAGCCTTTTAATATGCAAAGCTTTACTCCAACGTATAAATGGATAAAGGGGTATGCCGGCATTACAGCTATGAACTTTAGTCAATATACACTTGCGGGTCATGTTTTTGCCGGAGCCGGAATTGAGCTAAATCCAAAAAAAATTAGATTTTCGTGTATGTATGGCAGATTAAAAAAAGCAGTGTCATTTGTTTCTGAACCATCTAACGAAGAAAACTTGAGTTACAAAAGAATGGGATTTGGAGCTACTTTAGGATATGAAGATAATGGACATGCTTTAAAAGTCATTTATTTTTCTGCAAAAGACTTGCCAACTTCTCTTTCCTTTGTCCCAATTAACTCTACGGTTATGCCAATGGAGAATACCGTTGTTAGTGTGGTTGGAAGAACTACTGTATATAAAAAAGTAACTATTAGTGCGGAGTATGCATTGTCTGGATTAACGAGAAATATAAATTTGACAGAAGATTTATCTACTACTCCCAAAAATAGATTGCCGTTTATTTTTACTCCCAAAAGTACTACTCAATTTTACGATGCGTTTAAGTCGAGCATTGGGTATTCTCATAAACTTGTTGGATTAAGTTTAAACTATGAACGTGTATCGCCTAACTACCAAACACTAGGAGCCTATTTTTTCAATAACGATTTAGAAAATATTACAATTGCACCAACAGTTTCTTTTTTAGAAGGTAAGCTTAGTCTATCTCTAAATACAGGAGTTCAACGAAATAATTTGGATCGATCTAAGTTGAATACTACAAAGCGCTGGGTGTCTTCGGCTAACATAAATTATATGCCAACAAAAAAATTAACTGTTTTTGGAACAGTTAGTAATTTTAGTACTTATACCAGGCAGAAACCTATGGAAGACCCTTATTATACAAATACCTTAGATACGCTCAATTTTTATCAATTGTCGCAGAATGCAATGGTAAATGTAAATTATAGTTTTGGTACTACGAAAGTTAAACAGGTTTCTTCTCTTTCTGTTTCATATCAGGTTTCATCGCAAGAACAAGGCGAAGCAAAGGGTAATAATTGGCTTTCACACAATACTAAATCTGCGATTCCAACTCGTTTTGTGAATACTAATTTGTCACATACTTCTACACTCATTAAAACTAGGACTTCTATTACTGCCGGCTTAAATGCTAATTATGGATTGTCTTCTATAGGCACTAATTTATATGTAGGGCCAACAGTTAATTTAGCTCAATCATTTTATAAAAATACTATGCGTATCAGTTTAGGAGCTACATACAATCAATTGTTGAATGATACACGTAAAATAAATGAAATTTTTAACGAGCGAATTTCTTTTATGTTTACTCCAAAATTCAAGAAACAAAACAGTGGAAATGTTTCTTTTTCTTTAACCGCGATGTATTTACAGAAATTAAAAACAACTTCAACGGCACTTTCCTATAATGAGTTTACCGGCAACATGGGTGTAAATTATAGTTTTTAAAATGAGGAAAATTAAATTATATATATCGTTTATATTTTTTCTGTCAATAATTAATTTATTCGCACAGTCTGATACTACTGCTAATCCGGAAGCAGACAAGGTGATTTCTGTAGTGCAAAATGTAGATGATGGTGGAAATTTTTTAGATCAACTAAGTTTTGATAGTACACTTTCATTACCGTTTGGAATTATTCGCCAAATTGGTTCAGCGAGATACATTGTAGCAATTGATTCTAGTAAATTTCTTCCACAAGGAGCCTACTTTAATGCTTATGCTGCAATAGACTTTCCGGGTACAACTAAAAAAATTGCATTTGCTGCTAAGAATATAAAATTTAATCCTGTAGGTGTGGTAGGAGGTAATCAAGCTAGACTGATGTTGGTAAGCGAACACATTATTAAAATAAATAATACTGTGAGTCTGAAAATAGTAAAAGATGGAAATAATTTTGTGGAGTGGGATTGCAATGGATTTAAAGCGATTAGTTTAAAAGGCGAATTTTTATTTAGTAAAACAAAACTATTGCCTGATTCTTCGCAAACTACCGATAAAGTTGTTCGGGCTACGTTTCAAATTTATACCAATGATATACATGATTTTGTAACTCAAGTAAGTATAACACCATTTTTTGTAGAGGGTCTTAAAGGGTGGTCATTTAATGTTACGAATGCTACTGTTGATATGAGTGAGTTGGTTAATGCCCCAACGATGGTATTCCCGGCAGGATATACAAATCCAAATATGCTTACACCTGCTATGTGGTCTGGCTTTTATTTAGAATCACTGAAAGTAAAACTTCCTTCCGAGATTTCGCAGGCCGGAAAGCGCTCGGAACTTGAAGTGCACAATTTGCTCATTGACAATATGGGTTTAACTGGACTGTTTCAAGTAAATAATGTTTTTTCAACTGAGCAGGGTACTATGAGTGGATGGGGTTTTTCTTTGGATGAATTGGGTGTTGGTTTTTTATGCAATCAATTAAATAGTGGTCATTTAAAAGGAAAAGTTAGTGTGCCAATTATGGATAGTACCCAAACACTTGTTTACAATGCCAATGTATATTATAATCCACAGAGTAAAGAAACTGATTATAGTTTTGCACTTAGTCCTGCAAATAATTTAAAATTTAATGTTTTTTCTGCGCAGGTTACATTAAATAGTAATTCGCAATTGTTAATTGTGAAGAGCAATGGATTATTAAAACCGACTGCTGTTTTAAATGGTTTGATAAGCTTTAATCACGCAAAGTTCGATTCGAAAGGCGATCAGCTTGCATTTCAAAATTTGACTATTTTAACGCAAGCTCCTTATGTTACTAACGGTTTGTTTACACTCCATTTGGCCGGAGGGCAGAATCCGAAAGCGGCTAATTTCCCTGTTTCTATTAATGATATAACATTTGGAGTAAACAATGGTTTTCCTTTGTTGAGCTTTAGTGTAACTGTTAACTTCATGAATAGCTCTAATAGCGGATTTAGTGCAGGAACGTTAGTTGGCTTACAAGCGAAGATTGTTCCATACCAGCAATCATATACAGGAGAAGCACCTGCAACTGTTACGAAAACGAAATGGGAGTTTGATAAGTTTTTTATTAACGGTGTTTCTCTCAATACAGTAACAAGTGTTTTTACACTTAATGGAACTGTTATTTTTAGGGACAATGATCCAGTATATGGGGATGGTTTTTTTGGACAAATTTCATTTTCAATTCCTAATGTACTGCCTTCTCCTGTTCAAATATCTGCATGTTTGGGAGCTAAAGCCACATATCGATATTTCTATATTGATGCGGCAGTCCCCGTGAATATCCCACTTGGTACTGTTCCCATTACATTAACAAAGCTAATGGGTGGTTTGTATTATCATATGAATCCGCAAAATACGAGTCAAGCACAAATGATTGCAGCTTCGCAAAATCAAAGTTCCACCACAACAAACGCTTTAACTTATATCCCCGATTCAACTATATCTATTGGCTTTAAAGCTGGTGTAGGGTTTAAATATTCGTCTAGCGAAGTAGTTGCTAACGGAGATGTATTGTTTGAAATAAATTTTACAAGCTCCGGAGGGCTTGGTATTGTTAAGCTTGCAGGAGATGTATATGTATTGGTAAATGTAAATGAACGGGTTAAAGCACCTGTAAAAGGAAGTATCCTTGTTCAGTACGATGGTGTTAATTCCGTATTTGATGCAAATGCAACCGTAACGATCAATGCCTACAATGCAATTACGGGGAACGGATTTATCAAAATGCACATAGAACCTGGAGTGTGGTACGTATGTGTAGGTAAACCCACAACAACCAATCAAATTAATATAATGAATATGGTTACTGCCGAGTCTTACTTTATGGTAGGTAATAGTATAGAGCCGGCAAATGCTCCACCTCCTGAGGTAGCTACGATATTAGGTGCATCCGGCTTAAATGGAAATAGAGATGATACTAAACTTTCAAATGGGGCGGGCTTTTGTGCGGGGGCTAGATTAAACGCATCGTTGTATAAACAATACGGATTTAGTTTTTTTCAAGTGTATGGTTCATATGCATTTGGCTTGGGATTCGATATGATGTTGATGAATTATGGTTCTAATAGTTACTGCGATAATGATGCCTCTCAAAAGGTTGGTTTAAATGGCTGGCAAGCAAGTGGCAATATGTATTTGTATATGCAAGGTAATGTTGGCGTAAAAGGTAATATTCGTTTTTTGCCGGGCTGTAATTGTGATAATGAAAATATTTGCTTCTGTAGAAATTTTGATTTCACGGTTTTTGATTTAGGCGTAGCTGCTATTGTCGGAGGAAAGCTCCCTAAGCCAATTTATTTTTATGGTCAAATAGGTTGTTACTATAACATCTTTGGAAAGGTAAGCGGTACCTTTAATTTTCATTTTGATTATGGTTCGAATTGTAATCCGGTTACCAATTAATTATGAATTACAATCCAATAAAAATTGATAACATATATAAATGAAAAAATTGCAACTACTTTTTTCTTTTTTCCTTTTTGTACTTGTGTCTTTACAAGCGCAGAATAATGGCTCTA
>JAFLBG010000021.1 GCA_017303975.1 Bacteroidota bacterium | reverse complement strand
ATTTGATGCGATATCAACATTGGCAGAGGAAAGTGAAAATCCGCAGCGTGATTTGCCCAAAGGAATGATTTACTCTTTACTAATTTGCACCGTTGTTTATATCATATTAGCACTGGTTCTAACCGGTATGGTGCCTTATGATATGCTTGGTGTGAGCGATCCATTGGCTGAAATATTTAAACTAAAAGGTGTTAAATGGATGTTGTTTATTGTCTCTATTGCTGCTGTGGTAGCCATGACAAGTGTTTTATTGGTTTTTCAAATGGGGCAGCCTCGTATTTGGATGACTATGAGCCGAGATGGATTAATGCCTAACCGCTTTTCATCTATTCATCCAAAATACAAAACGCCCGGCTTTGCAACAATTGTAACAGGATTTGTGGTTGGAGTTCCTATCTTTTTTACTGACGAAAATTTTGTACTCGATTTTACAAGTATTGGTACTTTATTTGCGTTTGTGCTAGTTTGCGGAGGAATTTTATTATTACCCAAAAGAGAAAAAGTAGCTGGAAAGTTTCATCTGCCATATATTAATGCAAAATATATTGTTCCTGCAATTTTTATTATTAGTACAGTACTTATGCTTAGCTATAATATGCAGTACATAAAATCATTGTTAGATGTAAAAGGAGAAAACTTTACATCTAACATTAGCATGATACTTTTCTTTGTACTTTTTATTGTAATGGCAATTTTGTCTTTTCTAAGAAATTTGTCGTTTATACCTGTTGCTGGACTTTTGTCTTGTTGCTATTTACTTACAGGAATGGCTGCTTCTAATTGGATTTGGTTTTTTATTTGGTTTGGAATTGGCCTTTTAGTTTACTTTTTATATGGTTATAAAAACAGTAAATTAAACAAACAATAATATGCGCATATTAATAAAAAATATTAAAACATTAGTTCAGGTTGAAGAAAAACCAAGAACAATGGTTATTGGGAAAGAGATGAAAACCTTACCCTGCATAAACGATGCGTGGTTAGCAATAGAAGATGGATTGATACTTGATTGTGGAAGTATGAATGACTTTCCAGGAATTACTGATTGGAACAATTTACATTTAATTGATGCCACAGATAAGCTTGTATTTCCAAGTTGGTGTGATTCTCATACACATATTGTTTACGCGGGCAGCAGAGAAGGTGAATTTGTAGATAGAATAAACGGACTTACCTACGAAGAAATTGCCCAAAGAGGAGGAGGTATTTTAAATTCTGCCACAAAGCTTAGAAATACATCGGAAGAGGAATTGTTAGTATCTGCCAAATCAAGAATTTCGGAAATAACATCTATGGGAACCGGAGCTGTTGAAATTAAAAGTGGCTACGGGCTTACCGTAAAAGATGAGCTTAAAATGCTCCGAGTAATTAAAAAACTAAAAGAATCATCTGAGTTAACAATTAAAGCTACATTTCTTGGGGCACACGCTGTTCCTATTGAATTTAAAAGCAATAAACGTAAATACATTGATTTGCTATTAAACGAAATGATTCCTGCTGTTGCACAAGAAAAGTTAGCCGATTTTTGCGATGTGTTTTGTGAAAATGGATATTTCTCGAAAGAGGAAACTATCGAAATTTTGGAATGTGCCGGGAAACATGGAATAAACGGAAAAGTTCATGCCGAGCAATTAAGCCACAGTGGGGGGATAGAAGCAGGTGTGCAATGCAATGCAATAAGTGTAGATCATTTAGAGTTTACAAACGAAAAGGATATAGAACTCTTGAAATTGTCAAAAACAATGCCAACGGTGCTTCCGGGAGCAGCTTTCTTTTTAGGATTACCATTGCCTCCAGCACGTAAAATGATTGATGCCGGTTTACCTATTGCAGTTGCTACCGACTACAATCCCGGAAGTAGCCCAAGTGGAAATATGAATTTTATGCTGTCTTTATTATGTATTCAATATAAACTTACTCCGGAAGAAGCAATTAATGCCGCAACTATAAATTCTGCTTATGCAATGAATGTAGAAAGAGAGTTAGGTAGTATTGCGATAGGAAAAAAGGCAAATATTTTTATTACAAAAGAAATTCCATCTTATTCTTTTATTCCATACTCGTTTGCCTCTAACCAAATTGAAACAATAATTTTAAATGGAAAAATTATAAACTAATTATATGGATACAATTATAGTTCTGTTTTCTTTAATCATTCTAGCCTCAGTAATACTAATTGGAGTATATTTTATACTTAAACAGTTTTTTGACCAAGAAGAAAAGAAACGCAATTTCGAAATAAAAAAAACTACTGCAGAGCAACTTGTTCCTCTCAAATTGCAAGCTTACGAACGAATGATTTTATTGTTGGAAAGAATTTCTCCAAACAGTTTGGTTATGCGTGTAAACAAATCTGGCGTGAGTGTTCGTTTTTTTCAGGGAGAATTAATTAAAAATATAAGAGGTGAATTTGAGCATAATCTGTCTCAACAAATTTATATTTCACCTGCGGCATGGGAAATGGTTAAAAGCGCTAAAGAAGAAATTATAAAACTGGTAAATCTAGCATCTACACAAGTAAAAGAAACTTCGGACCCACAAGAATTAGCACAGAAGATAATTGAACTATCAGCTCAATTAAAAAAGCTTCCAACCGCAGTTGCAATTGATTTTATAAAAAAAGAAGTATCTCAAAGCCTTTAATTTATGAGCGATATTAAAAATAGACAAGATAAATTTATAACAGATTCCGGAATTGAAATTAACCAAACATACCCACATAAAAATAGTGTAGTAGAAGCTCCGGGCGAATTTCCATATACTAGAGGCATTTCAGACTCTATGTATCGTAGTAAATTATGGACAATGCGACAGTATGCGGGTTTTTCAACTGCGGAAGAGTCTAATAAGCGATATAAATATTTATTAAAAAACGGCACAACTGGATTGTCTGTTGCGTTCGATCTTCCAACTCAAATTGGGTATGATTCTAACCATGCTCTTTCGGATGGAGAAGTTGGTAAATCTGGTGTTGCAATAGATTCACTTGCAGACATGGAAGTATTGTTTGATGGAATTAACTTGGAGGAGGTAAGCACATCCATGACTATAAATTCAACTGCATCGATATTATTAAGTTTTTACATAGCAGTTGCAAAAAAACAAGGAGCTGACATTAAAAAAATATCTGGTACTATACAAAATGATATTTTGAAAGAATATGCTGCACGAGGAACATATATTTATCCTCCTCAACCTTCCATGCGAATTATTACAGATATTTTTGAATATTGCAGTAAAGAAGTTCCACGTTGGAATACCATTTCAATTTCCGGTTATCATATAAGAGAAGCCGGTTCTACAGCTGTTCAGGAATTAGCATTTACCTTGGCAAATGGAAAAGCTTATGTAAAAGCTGCCTTGGAAAAAGGATTAGATATAAATGTTTTTGGAAAGAGATTGTCATTCTTTTTTAATGCACACAATAATTTCTTTGAAGAAACTGCAAAGTTTCGTGCGGCAAGAAGAATGTGGGCAAAAATAATGAAGGAGTTGGGTGCAACCGATCCTAAAGCTCAAATGCTTAGGTTTCATACCCAAACAGGAGGTTCTACATTAACAGCTCAACAACCTCATAATAATATTTCAAGAGTTACAATTCAAGCATTAGCTGCTGTAATGGGAGGAACTCAATCTTTACACACCAATGGATATGATGAAGCGTTGGCACTGCCAACAGAAGAAGCTGCAAGAATAGCTCTACGTACACAACAAATAATTGCCTTTGAAAGTGGTGTTGCCGATACAGTAGATCCTTTGGCAGGAAGTTATTTTGTAGAAAATCTTACAGACGATATTGAAAAAAGAGCATTTGAATACATGAAAAAAATTGATGCAATGGGTGGTGCTGTAAGTGCTATTGAACAAGGATATATTCAAAATGAAATTGCAAAATCGGCTTTTGAGTACCAACAAAAAATTGAATCGAAAGAAAAAATAATAGTTGGCGTGAATAAGTTTGATGTTGTAGAGAGCAATAAATTCGACCTGTTTAAAGTAGATGATTCTATTCAGAAAATACAGATAGAGAAAATTGAGAAGCTAAAACAAAAACGAGATAATAATGCTGTTAATACATCTTTACTGCAACTTGCCGGAGCGGCTAAAGATGGTTCAAACCTAATGCCATTTATCTTAACAGCAGCAGAAAACTACTGCACCCTTGGCGAAATAGCGGATACGCTTAGATCTGTATTTGGCGAGCATAAATAAGCTATCTTTTTTTGTGAATATTTGTTAAAATGTTTTTTGCTTGTTTAAACAAGTATTAACTTGTCTACATGCAAAAATATTTAGTTTTATTCGCTCAGCTACTTTTATTAAACCAACTTTTTTCTCAACCTAAATTTCAAGGGAAAGCTGCTTTGAGCGCCAAAGTATATGGCAAAATAATCGATTCTCAAACAAATCAACCTCTTGAGTTTGTAACAGTAGTTTTAAAAACAAACAAAGACAGTCTGCTAACGGGTTCTCTTTCTAAATCAAATGGCGATTTTATGTTAGATGGAATTACTTACATGGGGCCATGCAAATTATATGTTTCGTTTATTGGCTATAAAACCTTAATAAAGCCTATTTCCATTAATCCGCAGCTTGTAGAGCAAGATATTGGCAATTTAAAATTTGAACCCAATATTGAACTTTTAAAAGAAACCGAAGTAGTTTCTGAGAAAAGCACTGTTCAAATGAACATTGACAGACGAGTGTATAATGTAGATAAAGATTTATCTACCAAAGGCGGGAATGGCTTGGATGTTATGAAAAATGTTCCCGGGCTTGCCGTAGATGCAGATAATAATGTAACACTCAGAAATAGCAATGTGCAAATTTTTATTGATGGAAGACCAACTACCTTACAAATGAATCAATTGGCGGCTGACCAAATTGAGCAAGTAGAGGTTATTTCCAACCCATCTGTTAAGTTTGATGCTTCTTCTTCCGGTGGAATTGTAAATATTGTTATGAAAAAAAATGTAAAGCCAGGCTACAATGGTCTTGTAACACTTGGTGTCGGCACTAATGATAGATACAACGCCAATGTAAGCTTGAATTTCAAAAAAGACAAAATAAATTTAAGCGCGGGTTACAATTTTAATAAGGGCAGCAATCCTACCAAAGGATATGTTTATAGAACATCGTATAAAAATGAAACTCCTTTTTCTTATTATGATCAAGATGCTGATAATTTTAATACGGCTCAAATGCAGAATGTTCGTTTGGGTTTAGATTATTCAATGTCAAATAGAAGTTCGATTTCGTTTACAGGCTTTTTTATGCAAATGATACATTCTAGTGATGATGTGCAGGTTTTTAAATTTTCCGATTCAGATAAAGTTGTTACACTTTATGGCGACAGACTTTTTAAAATGGAGGGAAAGTCGAACACTTTTTCCGGACAAATATTTTTTAAACATAAATTTCCTAAACCCGGAAAGGAGCTTACTTCTGATTTAACATACAACAAAACGTTGGGAGTTCAGTTTAATGAAAACACAACAAGTAATTATATTTCAGGAAATTTATTGCTTCCAGAGAATCCTGTAATTGATAATTTAACTACGGACGACAATACGAATGTTGCCACCTATCAATTAGATTTTGTAAATCCCATTTCCGATTCTCTTAAAATTGAAATGGGATTTAGAAGTAATTATAAACTTAGTAGTTACGTAAACACTGCAAAAAAATATAATTACACAGATGATGCATATTATGTTGACACATTTCTAACCAATGTTTTCGATATTACAGAGATTATAAATGCCGGCTACTTCAATTATATCAGAAAACTAAAAAAGGGTTTTGGATTTCAAGCTGGATTGCGCTTTGAACAAACATATTTTGTTGGAAATATACCTAATAAGGAACAATCTTTTTCGTATAGCTATCCGTCTAAATTAGAAAATTTGCAAAACGCTTTTTTTCCGGCAATCTATTTTTCTAAGAAAATGAGTAACAACCAAGAGTTTCAACTAAATTTTTCTAGAAAAATAAGTAGAGGTAATTTTTTTCAAATGAATCCCAATGTTCATTTTATTGACAAGCAGAACATTCGAATTGGAAATCCTAACCTAAAACCCGAATTTATAAATATGGGGGAGGTTAATTACAACAAAATTTTTTCTACTGGCAACGTATTGGTTTCATTGTACTCTAAGTACGTTACTGACCCACACACACTTTATTTTTATCAATCACCTACCGATTCTAGTTTATTCATAAATACCTTTATAAACGCTGACAATAGATTTGTTTATGGAATTGAAAAAACAATAAAATGGAGCCCTTCTAAGAAAATGGATATTACCTTTAATGTGAATACATTTAATACTAATCTTACGGCTGGTAATCTTACTAACTCTGGTTTTACTTTTAGTGCAAAATCCATTATTGCTTACCGACTTCCATTCAACATATCTGCGCAGTTAAATGGAGATTACGAGCATCCAAGAATATTACCTCAAGGAAAAACGAAATACAGATATGGTATTGATTTTTCAGTTAATAAAATTATAAGTAAAGCTTGGAATGTAAGTTTTTTAGTTAGCGATATTTTTAATAGTAGACGATTTGGTATGGATTACGAAACACCGGAATTTACGCAGGTTACACAACGTAGAAGAGAAGCACGTTTTTTTCGCATAAGTGCTACCTATAATTTTGGCAAACAAGATTTAATGCAAAATCGAAATACTAAAAAGCGAGAACCTGGAATGAATTCCGGTGGTGGCGATGAGATGTGATTTTGCATCATACTGCTCTTAGTATGACCCAGCAATCGATTAACAAATATTAACTACAATTTCCAATTCTGCACACTACATTTTTGTAAATTACCCTAAAATATTTGTTTGATAACCCTAACTGAAATACACAAATCATATAAAATTGCGCAAACTTCAATGCATGTGCTTAAGGGCATAAATATGCATGTGGCGGAAGGCGAATTTGTATCGATTATGGGTTCTTCCGGATCCGGAAAATCTACTTTACTTAATATTCTTGGATTGCTTGATAATCATGATAGAGGAGAATATCTATTAAACAATACCAAAATTTCTAATTTGTCACAAACAAGAGCAGCCCAGTTGCGCAATCAATTTTTAGGGTTTGTTTTTCAATCGTTTAATTTGCTGGCGTTTAAAAATGCGCTTGAAAATGTAGCTCTACCATTGTATTATCAAGGAGTTTCTCGCAAACAGAGAAATATACTGGCAATGGAATTACTTGAAAAAGTTGGATTAAAAGAATGGGCGAATCACTTGCCTAGTGAATTATCCGGAGGACAAAAGCAGCGAGTTGCAATTGCAAGAGCAATTATTACAAATCCAAAAGTTATCCTCGCAGATGAACCAACCGGAGCTCTAGATTCATCAACATCACTAGAAGTAATGACTATTTTTAAAGAATTAAACAAACAAGGACATACAATTATAATTGTTACTCACGAAGACGACATTTCTAAAATGACCGACAGAGTAATTAGATTAAAAGACGGATTAATTATACCTACGTAATTTAAAAATAACTCGCTACTTAATAATTTTTGCACGTGTTTGATAAAGAAAAATGGTTAGAAATATACAGCACAATTAGCAAGAATAAGTTGCGCACCTTTCTTACTGCATTTAGTGTGGCATGGGGAATTTTTATTCTTATAATTCTGTTGGGCTCCGGTAAAGCTTTGCGCAATGGAGCTGAGTCGCAATTTAAAAGAGATGCCTCCAATAGTATTTGGATTAATGGAGGGCAAACAAGTATTCCCCACAAAGGTTTGAAGCCAGGTAGAGACATTAAACTAACCAACGAAGATTTCGATTTATTAAAATCAAAAGTCAAAAGTATTGATAAAATAACCGATACCTACGATTGGAGAGGCTCCCGTGTTTTATCGTACAAAAATCAACATGGGAATTTTTTGGCTCGTTCTTGCCAACCCGATCACATTTACCTAGAGAATGCAACTCTTGTTGAAGGTCGTTTCATAAATCAATTGGATATAAAACAATGTAGAAAAGTTTGTGCAATGGGACTTCCAGTGAAAAAATTTTTATTTAAAGACGAAAATCCAATTGGAAAGGATATTGATGTGGATGGAATTAAATATACAGTTGTGGGCTTGTTTAACGACCCCGGAAGAGGAGATAACGACAGAATATACATTCCGGTATCTACTGCACAAAAAGCGTATAACGGAAAAAATGATATTAGTGTAATATGGCTAACCACAGGAGATGCATCTATCGAAGAAAGTGAGCAAATAAGGCTTGATATAGTTAGTTTATTGGCACAAAAACATAATTTTTCGGCAGAAGACCCTAAAGCAATTGGTGCATATAACAATGTTGTGGAGTACTTGCGAATTATGAATATGCTTGACGGTATAAAAATATTTATTTGGATAATTGGTATTGGCACAATCATATCCGGTATTGTAGGAGTAAGTAATATTATGATGATAGTGGTAAAAGAAAGGACCAAAGAAATTGGAATTAGAAAAGCGATTGGCGCAACTCCAATTTCTATTGTTACACAAATAATTCAAGAGTCGGTTGTAGTTACTGGCATTGCAGGCTATGTTGGCTTGTTATTTGGAATACTACTAATAGAACTGTTTAACAAACTTGAATTAAATAGTGATTTTTTTAAAGACCCGGAAGTTGACTTAAGTATTGCACTAACTGCAACACTTGTGTTAGTATTTTGTGGCGCAATAGCAGGTTTTATACCTGCAATGCGTGCTGCAAAAATACAACCGGTAGAAGCACTTAAAGCTTAGTAAATAAAATGCTTGACAAAGATAACTGGCAAGAAATTTTTGCCACCATTCGTAAAAATAAACTCAGAACATTCCTTACCGCATTTGGAGTGTTCTGGGGGATATTTATGCTTGTTATTATGTTAGGTTCCGGGAATGGGTTGCAAAATGGAATTTTAAAAGAGTTTGAAGGTACAGCAACCAATAGTTTTTTTATGTGGACTCAAAAAACATCGAAAAATTATAAAGGAATGAAAGAGGGGAGAAGCTACAGTTTTAATTTGCAAGACATGCAAGCTCTTAAACAACTTCCGGAACTTGATGTTGTAACTGCCGAAAATCAACTTGGTGGATATGGATCAAACAATAATGTTGTTAGAGGTACTAAAACAGGTAATTTTACTGTGTTTGGCGAATTTCCGGAAAAGAAAAGCATTGAATTTGTAAAAGTAGTTAGTGGAAGGTATATCAACCACAACGATATTACAAATTGCCGTAAAGTTTGTGTTATTGGAAATAAAGTAAAGCAAGTACTATTTTCTAAAACAGAAGATGCCTTAGGAAAATATATTCAAGTAAATGGCATTTATTTTATGGTAATTGGCATTACACAATCTACAGCCTCAGGTGGGCAAGCAATAGAACAAGAACAAAAAGTGTTTATTCCATTTACTACATTTCAACGTGCGTTTAATTATGGCAATAAAGTAATGTGGTTTGCCATAAAAAGTAAAGACGGAATTCCCGCATCGATAGCCGAACAAAAAGCAATTGAAAAAATAAAAGAACGACACAAAATTTCTCCGGACGATTTAACCGCTGTCGGGCATTGGAACATGGAAGAAGAGTATAATAAACTTAGTGGATTATTTTCTGGAATTAGAATGTTGGTTTGGTTTGTAGGAACAGGAACTTTAATTGCAGGAGTAATTGGAGTAAGTAATATTATGCTGATAATTGTAAAAGAACGAACTAAGGAAATTGGCATTAAACGTGCCATTGGAGCTACTCCATTTGCTATTTCTTCACAATTAATTATTGAATCTGTATTTTTGACTTCTATTGCAGGGTATTTAGGTTTACTAGCCGGAATTGGTTTGTTGGAATTAATATCGTCCATTTTACCAAAAGAGGATGGAAGTATGTTTCAAAATCCGGAAGTAAATATTGGTGTTGCAATTTCTGCATTATTTATTTTAATACTATCGGGTGCATTAGCAGGAATAATACCGGCAAAGAAAGCTGTTAGCATTAATCCCGTAGACGCGTTAAGAGCTGAATAATTACTTAAAAAAAGAACAAAAATGATTAAGAAAATTGTAAAGTTTGCATTAGTTTTTTTACTGATTGGGACATTCATTTGGACTTTTTATTTTTTATATAAAAAGTCGGAAAAGCCCCCGGTGGTATATAATACAATATCTCCTGCAATAGCTACTATTATTAAAAAGACCGTGGCAACAGGTTCTATATTGCCCCGCAAAGAAATTTTAATAAAACCTCAGGTTTCGGGTATAATTGAAAAAATTTACGTGCAAGCAGGCGAACTCATAAAGCAAGGAGATGTGATTGCGAAGATTAAAATTATTCCCAATATGATTAATCTAAATAATGCCGAAAATAGGCTTAATCAAGCTAAAATCAACTTGGATAATGTGGTGGTTGAGTACGATAGAAATAAAAAATTGATGACACAACAAGTAATATCCAATGCAGATTTTTTACAAGTTGAATTGCGCTATAATACAGCAAAAGAAGAACTGGTTGCTGCAGAGAATAACTTACAATTAATAAAAGAAGGTGTAACTAAAAACTCTGGACAAGCAACCAATACGCTTATTAAATCTACTATATCCGGCATGCTATTGGATGTACCTGTAAAAGAAGGCAATTCAGTTATTGAAAGCAATACGTTTAACGAAGGCACAACAATCGCATCTATAGCTGATATGGGCGAAATGATTTTTGAAGGGAAAGTAGATGAATCGGAAGTTGGCAAACTACAAACTGGTATGGATTTGGTTTTAACTGTTGGTGCTATTGAAACAGAAAAATTTGATGCAAAACTAGAGTATATTTCGCCTAAAGGTGTGTTAGATAATGGAGCCATTCAATTTCAAATTAAAGCTGCTGTTAAAACTAAAACAAGTCAGTTTTTAAGAGCCGGATACAGCGCCAATGCAGATATTATTTTGGCGAAAAAAGAAAATGTACTCTCGGTACCGGAAAGCGTATTGCTATTTGAAAATGACAAAACATACATCGAGGTAGAAGAATCTAAAGACAAATACAGCAAAAAGGAAATCAAAACGGGATTGTCTGATGGTATAAATATTGAGGTGGTAGAAGGAGTAACTGCTACAGCCAAAATTAAATCAGGACAACAGCTTTAATTTTTTCTCAATTCTAGTTTTGACAAAATATACTGTTCTATTTCTTGCTGATTTTGTGGTTCGAACCATTTTATTTCAGCGTCTTTCCGGAACCATGTTAGTTGGCGTTTCGCAAAATTTCTAGAGTGTTGTTTAATAAGTTCAACCGCATTTTCCAGCGTTGTTAGTCCGTCTAAGTAATCAAAAAGTTCTTTATAACCAACGGTTTGCAAGGAATTTAAGTGCTTATAAGACAGTACACTTTTTACTTCGTCCAACAATCCTTCTTGCATCATGATATCCACACGACTGTTTATATTCTCATAGAGAGTTTTTCTATCCGTATTTAAGCCAATTTTAATTATAGCAAATGGCCTATCAATACTATTTCTATTATGAAAAGAGGAAAATGCAATTCCGGTAGATTTGCATACTTCTAGTGCTCTAATAACTCGTTGCGGATTGGCTTTATCTACTTTTCGGTAATAGATTGGGTCGAGTGTTTTAAGTTCTTCAAGCAAATGGTCTAAACCATTTTCTTTTAGTTGATTGTTTAGCTCTTCACGTATCAATAAATTTCCGGAGGGCATTTCATCCAAACCATTACAAATAGCATTCACAAAAAGTCCGGAACCTCCTACCAAGAAGAGAATATCGTGTTGCAAAAATAGTTTAGCAATCAAATCAATACATTGCTTCTCGTAGTCACCAACAGTATAATTGGTATTAATTGATAAATTATTTATAAAATGATGTGTTACCTCAGCAAGTTCTTCTTTACTTGGCTTTGCAGTACCAATCGAAATTTCTGAATAAAACTGTCTGGAATCTGCCGAAATAATTCCAGAATTAAACTTTTTTGCCAACTGTATAGAAAGCTTAGTTTTTCCAACAGCTGTTGGTCCAACCAATACAATTAGTGTTTTTTTACTCGCCACGTTATCTAATTTACTAAAAAAAGAGTGTTTATCTAAGATACTAACTATATAGATACATCTGCTAATGCGTTATTGTCAGCTAGTTTCGTAAAAGGTTACAAAAAAACGTGAGTTTATTTTTATAAAATCTACAAAAAAGCATATCTATTTCTAGATATACCCGTACAACCACCCAAACTCTGAAACATATGACAAATAATCTTTTTAGTAAAAAAGCCCTTTTAACTTTTGTTGGTTGTTCAATGGCATCTTTTTATTCTTTTGCAACCAATGGATTAGTAAAAAAAGAGGTTGCTGCAAACAAAGAAGTAGAGAGTACAAAAATAGTAGGAGAGTGGGTAATTGATAATACCAAATCGGTTGGTATTGACGGAGAAAAAATAAAAGATAAACATAGTTATGTGTTTTGTGAAGACAATACTTATTTCTATAGTTGTGATGGAGGTGTGTTAACAGGTGATTTTAAAATAAATGGAAACAGTATAGAAATGACATTGCCTTCAAAAACAGCCAAAGGAGAGCCTGCTAAATTTATAAAAATATACTCCAACGTTACCAATGATAAAATAGAATGGTACTATTTTACTTCAGGTAAAAAAGTAACAGAAACCTATAACAAAAAAGCTTCTAAGGTTTCTTCGAGCTTAAGTGTGAGATAAAAAACTATTTCTTGTCAAGAAAAGACGAATACATCCAAACAAGCTTCTCTTGCGCTCTAATATAATCACTCATTAGAGCGTTTGTGCCTTCATCATCCGCATCAGCAGACAATTTTAATAAACTACGCTGCAGCGTGATTGTTATTTTGAATGAGTTTAATATGTCTTTTACTGCTTTAATTCCATCGTTTACCTCGTTACTTTCCACAATTTTCGAAACTTTTTTATATCCTGAATAATTATGGAAAGGCGTATAACCCAACGTAAGAATACGTTCTGCTATTTCATCAATTTTAAGAAGTAAATCATTATAGAGCTCTTCAAATTTCAAGTGTAGTTCGAAAAATTTTTCGCCTTTGATATTCCAATGATAGCCTCTTGTATTTTGGTAAAATATAGAATAATTTGCCAAAAGCTCATTTAATGAGGAAGCCAACTTAGCTGATTTTCCGGTATCAAGTCCGATTGAATTAATTTTGCTCATAGTTTAGGTTTAGAAGTTAGTTGTTGAGGTAATTGTTATTTTTTACTAAAAATAGTTTAAATAGTAATAAAATAGGTATTTTTAGCACTGTTTATTTAAAAAATATGAGAGATTTATTTTATACAATATTGGTGGCTTGGATTGTTTGGAAAATATACGAAAGCTTTACTATGGGTAAAAATTCAGGGCGTCCTAAAGGTCCGTTTTTCAATACAAACTCTGGTAAACCGCAAGGTACATCTAGTTCCAAAGCAAGCGATGATGAATATGTAGATTACGAAGAAATAAAATAGTCAACAGTCGTTCAATTCTAAAGAAATTAACCTTCAATCAAATTCAAATCGAAGTAACATGCAAAACAACTTTCTAAAAAAGTTATTGCCTCATTTTATTGCGGTAGTATTTTTCTTACTTATTACAATTATTTATTTCAAGCCTATTTTTTTCAAAGGTAAATCGATTAAACAAGGTGATATTGTAAGTGTAATTGGCATGTCCAAAGAGCTGAAAGATTACAGAGAAGCAAATCACAAAGAAACTTTTTGGACAAACGCTATGTTTGGTGGTATGCCTACATACCAGATTACGCCTCAGTATCAATATAATTTTATAAAATATGTAGCTAGGGCATTTGGGGCATTTCTTCCGCAACCGGCATGGTTTTTCTTTATCTACTTACTTGGGTTTTATATTTTAATGTGTGTGCTTAAAATTGATACATGGCTTGGTGTATTGGGATCAGTAGCGTTTGCTTTTTCTTCCTATTTCTTGGTTATTCTCGAAGCCGGACATATTACCAAAGCGCATGCTATCGGCTATATGCCGCCTCTTGTTGCCAGTATCATTCTTTTGTTTAGAAAACAATATTGGATAGGAGGTTTTCTATTTGCTCTGTTTTTCGCACTTGAAATATCGTGTAATCACGTCCAAATTACTTACTATTTCGGAATATTCTTGATCCTGTTTTTTGTTGGTTATTTTATAGCAGAAGTTATTCCTCAAAAACTATACAAACATTTTGCAATTGTTGTTTCTATTTGTGTTGGTGGTGTACTCATTGCGTTAGGTAATAATGCTACCAATATGATTGCAACGTATTCCTACGCAAAACATTCTACCAGAGGTCAATCGGAGCTTACGTTTAACAACCAAAACAAATCTACCGGACTAAGCAAAGACTATATAACACAATGGAGTTATGGTATTGGCGAAATATTTACCTTTTTAGTTCCCGATTTTAAAGGCGGTGCAAGCGGTTATATAGGGCAAGATTCAAAAGATTTAAAAGGCGTTTCAAGCCAGTTTAAGGAATATGTAGCGCAATCTGATAGGTATTGGGGAGAACAACCTTTTACATCAGGCCCCGTTTATGTGGGCGCAGTAGTATTGGTACTATTTGTTCTTGGTATTTTTATTATTGACGGTTACTTTAAATGGGTATTGGTTGCGGGTACGCTGCTATCGATTTTGCTTGGTTGGGGAAAAAATTTCTTTCTTACCGAACTATTTATTGATTATTTCCCTGCTTACAATAAGTTTAGAAGTGTTACCATGATATTGGTAATTGCAGAGTTTTGTATTCCTCTATTAGCGGTTTTAGCACTGGATAAGCTTTTAGTAGAGCTAAAAAACAATGGTAAATTATTAGTATTCAAAAAAACGATTCCTTACAATAGGCTTTTCATATACGTATTTGGAGGTTTTTCGCTGCTGTGTGTGTTGTTTTACATGGCTCCCGAATCATTCAATGATTTTTTAAAACAAAGCGAAAAGCAAGAAATGTACATGCAGATTGCCAAGAGCAACTCTAAAGAAGTAGCTGACGAATTTTTGCAAAACATAGCACTTGCACGCATAAACATTTTCAAGGCAGATGTACTGCGTAGTCTAGGGTTGCTGATTATTGCCGGATTGGTAATATTCTTTTCTGTACGATTTAAAGTAGAACGAAAATATATTATTGCAACAATTCTATTTATTGTTTTTGTTGATTTGTGGAATGTAAATAAAAGATATTTAAACGATAAAAGCTTTGTGACAAAGACAGAAATGACCAATCCGTTTAAACTTACAAAAGCATCGGCAGAAATTCTTAAAGATACTGAGCTTGATTACAGAGTGCTAAACATTGCAGTAAGTACATTTAACGATGCCAGTACTTCTTATTATCACAAATCAATTGGAGGATATCATGCTGCAAAACTAAAAAAATACCAAGAGCTGATAGACTACCACATTGATAGAAATATTGAAAACATAAAAAATACACTACAAACAAATCCAACGGATTCGAGCATAAATAAAACTTTTTCGGAACAAGGCGTTTTAAATATGTTAAATATGAAATATTTGATATTTAATCCGGATGCTGAACCGCTTGTAAATCCCTACAGATTAGGTGCTGCATGGTTTGTAGATACTTACAAAATTGTTGCAAGCGCAGATTCTGAAATTTTTGCAATGACAGATTTCAATCCTAAGAAAGAAGCCATTGTTACGAAAGATTTTGAATCTCAATTACCCAAAGGTGTTATCAGTAGCTCGAATGCTTCAATTAAATTAGAATCGTATCAACCGAATAATTTAGTGTATTCTTCTACTAATACAAGCGATGGTGTTGCTATTTTTTCTGAGATATATTATCCTAGTGGTTGGAATGCCTTCATTGATGGCAAACCCGTTGAACACTTTAAAGCTAATTATGTTTTAAGAGGCCTATTTGTTCCAAAAGGAGCACATAAAATAGAGTTCAAATTTGAGTCGAAAGAAGTACAATTAGGAGAAACTGTTGCACTAACATCTTTCATACTTTTAATTGGATTTGGGGCTATTGCCGGTATAAAAGTGTTTAAAGCACAAGAAAATAACAGTTAGAGTTTGTCTTCAGAATATCTTTTAAAGGTAATTAGATAGTAGAAGCTTTTAAAAAAGCGCACTATCTGATTTTATAAGCGTAACCCCAATTTAGCATTAGTAAAGCTTCCGTACTTATTCATAACACTAAAAGCCTTACGAATCCTTAGTTGTAGCTAGTTGTATTTTCCAATTGCTTATTTATGGTTTATGCTATTAATTACTACGCTAACTAGTGCAATTTTGCAGTTTATTAATTGAACTACGAAAGAAAAACTTATCCTCTTTTATCAAAATAGGTTTTTATTTTGTAAGCAATTAACTGATTAGTGGCTTTACTTCCGCCACTGTAGGTACTCATATTCTTCTCAATAGTTTTTAGTTGATTATAAATCGTGGCAATTGTAATATTATCGTATCTAGATTGATTGTCCATAACCATAAGTAAATAATCAGTATATTCTACCTGCAAATTCTGAGCAAAGGTATTTGTATTACTAGCACTGAAAATACCGGAAGTTAAATCAGTAAAAACCTCTCCTAACTTATAGGTGTTCCCGTACAATTCACTGTCAGTAATTCTTTTTAACACTTTTGGACTAAAAAAATGTACCAAAGTATTTAACTGAACATTTAATACAATTTGATGCAACTTCGGATCTTCTGTAGTTCCAAAAAAGTCGAAGCTTCTGCGTTGTGTTTGCAGGTAGTTGTATAAATACTGGTGCGATTTAAATGTATTCCCATTAAAAATGCCATTTACCAATGCTTTCATTGCTCTTTTTTGATCTGCATATGATACCGGTGTATAAGGTTGTTTTGCACCAGTTTGACCAACAAAAGCTCTATCTATATAAACTCCGCCAACGTATCTAGATATAACTGCAGAAGAAGTTGAATATTCATTCATTACTAAACCATACGCATTTTTCAACTCTTGGTAAGATTTATCTGTTTGAGAATACTTAGCTTTTAGCTTTGGAATAAGGGAATTGCACAAGTCCATTCGTGAAGATGCATACGTAATTGCATCGCTACTCATATCTCCAACATTGATGCGAGGATCTATCCCCGAGCCGGAACTGCGCATATCATCTGCATCATTTCCAAATGCCAATTCAGGTTGGGTAGAACGAGAGGCTATATCATTCAATCGTTTTTTCTCCGCTTCTTCATCATCTAAACCAACAGAGTAGGCGTATTCTATTGCCCATTTATCATAGGGCCCAGGTTTAGTAGTGTAATAGTTACCTTGTTTCGTTCTATCTGGCGAAATATTTACGGCAGGATAATCCATTACCGACCCCGTCAATCCTATTGTTTCGGTAATTTCTTTTTTATTAATATTCTCAATCGAATTTAATTGGCTTGACATCATGTTATGATTCAATCCTAGCGTGTGCCCCATTTCGTGCAGCACTAAATAATAAATTGATTCTTTTATCAATTCCTTTTCATGTTCGGCAGTAGCGCCAGTAGCAGCTAAAACCTGCTGTCCAAACAAATTAGACTCGTGCATATAATCATTTAACATGCAAAAATTTTCATTGTGTGTATTGTTAAGCAATTCATCCATCATACCAATAGGAGCATCGTTAAATAGTTTATCTAACCGTACTCTATTGGTTATAAAAATGTACTCCAACATAATATCAGCACCAATAATTTGTCCGGTACGTGGATTGTCAAAACATGGACCATAACCGCCAAATGGGGGTTGTGGAGAAGATGTCCAACGCAATACATTGTATCTGATATCTCCAGCATCCCAATCTGCGGTATCTGGCTGAATACGTATTTCTATTGCATTTTTAAAGCCGGCTTTCTCAAATGCCTCGTTCCATCTTAATCCTGCCGTTTTTATGGTTTCTCTATATTCTATCGGAGTTGTGTTTTCTATCCACCATACAATAGGTTCTACCGGTTCTGAAATTAAAGCATCTTTATCTTTTTTCTCTAAATGCCATCTGCTAATTACATCGCGGTAGTTGGTAGCATTTCGGGTCGTCATGTCATTAACTCGTTCTGTAAAGTATCCAATTCTAGGGTCGTCTAACCTTGGTTTAAAGTTAGAGGATGGTACTTCAATTAAACTGTGCTGAACTTTAATTGAAACATATCGGTCGTCTGCAATATCAAGTCCACCACGAACAGTAGGAGAGGAATTGTCATATACATATTCAACAACTATATCTGTATTTGCCGGATACGACTTTATAGAAACATATTTTGATTTTTCTTTACTTAATGAACCTAAAGAGAAAAACCCTGTAGGTGCAGTATATTTTACCTGACGGAAGGCTTCGCTCAAAAACAAATCGTCTGATTTTATTAAATATTCACCTTTTTCTTTATCCTCGGCTACTATTGTTTGAGCAGCCAATGTAGCATTGCTTATATTGGCATTAGCAGCCTTACTAATTGGGTTTTTAGGGTCGAAGTAGTAGTTTGTATTTTGAATTTCAAATTCAATTTTATTGAAATATTTTTTGGGCTTAAATATTTTACTTTCAGAAAACGCTCCTCTAAAATGCCCTGCAGCCAATACACCATCTGTAGTGTGGCTAAAAAAGATATATTCTTTATCCAATTGATTTTTTTTAACCAACAAAAACGTATTTCCTGCAGCCGAATCTTGATACAGGGTAAACAAGCCTTCTATCTTTCTGCATTTTTTTATTGTTTCTGCAATAGTTTTTGTAGCAGTAGACGAAGTGCTTGCAGTACTTGTAACTACAGCTTTAGCATCCTTTGCCGGTTGTTTTTTCTTTTTTGAAAATAGTTGAGCGTAATTAGTGGTGTTTACTGCAACAGCAAAAATTAGAAGTAAAAAATGTTTTAACATGATGTTGTTTTTTCAAATGTACTTTAATGTAAAATAAAGAGTAGGTTATTTATCCTTAAAAAGTGTTAAAAAGTAGTCCCATAGGGCTTCTTTGGGTGGTTGGGCAACTATAATAAGCGGTTCGTTTTTTACGGGATGTATAAACTCCACTTTTCTTGCATGCAAATGAATAGAAGCATCTTTATTGGTTCTATCAAAGCCATATTTTATATCACCTTTTATAGGGCAGCCCATGTGTGCAAGCTGCACGCGTATTTGGTGATGTCGGCCTGTAGCAGGCTTTATCTCCAATAAATAATAATGCTCTGAGTTTGCTAGTGTCTTATAACTAAGTTCGGAGCGCAGTGCACCATTCACCTCTTTGTCAAAAGCTTTCGATTTGTTTTTTTTCTCGTCTTTAATAAGGTAATTAACTAATATGCCTTCCGATTGTTTGGGCTTATTTTTTACTACAGCCCAATACGTTTTTTGTATTTGTTTGTTTTTAAAAAGTTCGTTCATGCGACTAAGCGCTCTGCTTGTTTTGGTAAATAATACAATGCCACTTACGGGACGGTCTATTCTGTGGGTAGTTCCTAAATAAACATCTCCGGGTTTATTGTATTTTTCTTTAATGTATTTTTTTACAAAATCACTTAAGGGAGTATCGCCTGTTTTATCGCCTTGCACAATATCCGAAGGGCGCTTATTTACAGCAATAATATGATTGTCTTCGTAAAGTACTTCCGGTAGTTGATTTGCTGACATTGGGTGCGTATAAAGCTTTTGTAAATATAAGAAATATACGTGTTGAATGTTTTTGATAATCTAGCTTTGACTTGCTTTATATTTGTGGGCTTTTTTAGGGTTTTAGCTACAAAAAATGCCTTTTTGGCAGCTTTATTGTTCGTGTCAGTTCATAAAAAGGGTTGCAATCTGTCAAAATAGACTCGTATTTTCGTTGGCACAATCATTGACTAAAGAGTTTGTAATTAACAAATTGTAAATAATAAAAAATAAATAATATGGCAAAAATTATTGGTATCGACTTAGGAACAACAAACTCTTGCGTAGCCGTTATGGAAGGTAACGAGCCTGTTGTAATTCCGAACAGTGAGGGAAGAAGAACGACTCCTTCTATTGTAGCATTTATAGATAACGGAGAGCGCAAAGTAGGAGATCCTGCAAAACGCCAATCTATAACTAATCCTACTAAAACAGTTTATTCAATAAAACGTTTTATGGGTCAAAACTTTGCTGAAGTTGAAAAAGAACTTAAGCGTGTTCCGTATAAAGTAGTAAAAGGCGATAACAATACGCCTCGTGTAGAAATTGAAGATAGAAAATATACACCTCAAGAAATCTCTGCAATCATTCTTCAGAAAATGAAAAAAACTGCGGAAGATTATTTGGGACACGAAGTAACAGAAGCTGTTATTACAGTTCCTGCCTATTTCAATGATGCACAGCGTCAAGCAACAAAAGAAGCCGGAGAAATTGCCGGTTTAAAAGTTCGTAGAATTATAAACGAACCTACTGCTGCTGCATTGGCTTATGGATTAGATAAGAAAAACAAAGACATTAAAATAGTTGTTTTTGACTGTGGTGGTGGAACACATGATGTATCTGTGCTAGAATTAGGCGATGGAGTGTTTGAAGTAAAATCTACAGACGGAGATACACATTTAGGTGGTGATGATTTTGATCAAAAAATAATTGATTGGTTAGTGGCAGAATTCAAACAAGAAAATGGAGCATCATTTGATTTAACAAAAGATCCAATGGCATTGCAACGTTTAAAAGAAGCTGCTGAAAAAGCTAAAATTGAATTATCAAGCTCTGCGTCAACAGAAATTAACTTGCCTTACATTATGCCGGTTGATGGTATTCCAAAACACTTAGTGAAGACATTAACCAAAGCTAAATTTGAGCAATTGGTAGATGATTTGATTAAACGTACTATTAAACCTTGTGAGTCGGCATTAAAAAATGCAGGCTTAACAATAAATGATATTGACGAAGTTATTCTTGTAGGTGGTTCTACTCGTATCCCTGCGGTACAAGAAGCAGTACAAAAATTCTTTGGTAAAGCTCCTTCTAAAGGTGTTAATCCGGATGAAGTTGTTGCTGTAGGTGCTGCTATTCAAGGTGGTGTATTAACAGGCGAAGTGAAAGATGTATTGTTATTGGATGTTACTCCTCTTTCATTAGGTATCGAAACAATGGGTGGTGTGATGACACGATTAATAGAATCGAATACAACAATTCCTTCTAAAAAATCGGAAGTGTTCTCAACTGCAAGCGATAATCAACCTTCTGTAGAGATTCATATTTTACAAGGCGAGCGTCCAATGGCAAAAGACAATAGAACAATTGGTCGTTTCCATTTAGATAGCATTCCGCCTGCACCAAGAGGAACACCGAAAATTGAAGTAACTTTTGATATTGATGCGAATGGTATATTGCATGTAACTGCAAAAGACCAAGCTACCGGAAAATCTCAAAACATTAGAATTGAGGCTAGTTCAGGATTAAGCAAAGAGGAGATTGAAAAAATGAGAAAAGAAGCCGAAGCAAATGCAGATGCAGATAAAAAAGTAAAAGAAGAAACAGAAAAGGTAAACATGGCAGATTCGTTGATATTCCAAACTGAAAAACAGTTGAAAGAATATGGCGATAAGTTACCTGCTGATAAAAAAGGTGCAATCGAAACAGCTTACAATCAGCTTAAAACAGCGCATGCTGCAAGGGATTTGGCTGCTATTGATTCTTCTATGGAAGCGTTAAATGCTGCATGGCAAGCTGCTTCTGAAGATATGTACAAAGCTTCTCAAGGCGGTGCTGCAGATCCTAATGCAAATGCAGGTGTTGGAGCAGATGCTTCCGGAAAAAAGGAAGGTTCTGAAGTAACTGATGTAGATTACGAAGAAATAAAATAAATTTATTTAAACAAAAAAAAGCGGGGTGGCTAATTAGCCACCCCGCTTTTTTTATGTTTCTTATTTTAGTTTTTCTTGTAATTTTTTCAGCTCATCTCTTAGTTTAGCCGCTTCAATAAAGTCAAATCCTTTGGCTGCAATTTCCATTTTCTTCTTTGTATCAGCAATTTTTTTCTGAAGCTGTTCGGTAGATAAGTATTCTATATCAGGTTCTGCCGCTAATCGCGCTGTTTCGGATAGTTTGTATGCTTCTTCATTTTGTAGTGCTTGTGTATTTTTCGAAGCTAAAATATTTGTGTTAATTGATTTCTTTAAAGCTGTAGGTTTTAAGTTGTGTTGAAAATTGTATTCAATTTGCTTTTTCCTTCTTCGTTCAGTCTCATCAATCGTTTGCTTCATCGAGTCGGTAATTTTATCGGCATACATTATTACTTTCCCATTTATATTTCTCGCAGCACGCCCTACTGTTTGCGTCAATGCCCTTGAAGATCGTAAAAAACCTTCTTTGTCTGCATCTAAAATAGCTACGAGCGATACTTCGGGTAAATCCAGTCCTTCGCGCAATAAATTAATTCCTATCAATACATCAAACAAGCCAGTTCGCAAATCACGCATTATTTCTACACGTTCCAAGGTGTCAATGTCGGAATGTATGTAGCGGCATCTTACATCCAGTCGTGTAAGGTATTTTGCTAATTCTTCCGCCATGCGTTTGGTTAGCGTGGTAACTAAAATACGTTCGTCTCTTTTTGCAACAGCATGTATTTCTCCCAACAAATCATCTATTTGATTTAAGCTTGGTCTAATTTCTATGATTGGGTCTAAAACGCCTGTAGGTCGTATCAACTGCTCTGCGATGATTCCTTCCGATTTTTCCAATTCATAATCTGCAGGTGTTGCACTTACGTATATTGTTTGGTTTATCAAGCCTTCAAACTCTTCAAATTGCAGTGGTCTGTTATCCATGGCAGCTGGAAGCCGAAAGCCGTATTCAACTAAATTCTGCTTGCGAGATCTGTCGCCTCCGTACATAGCACGAATTTGAGGAAGTGTAACATGACTTTCATCAATGACCAACAAATAATCTTTAGGAAAATAGTCGAGTAGGCAGTAGGGTCTAGAACCCGGAGAGCGTCCGTCAAAATAACGAGAGTAATTTTCTATTCCGGAGCAATAACCCAATTCACGCATCATTTCTAAATCGTAAGTTACTCTATCTTCTAGTCTTTTGGCCTCTAAATGCTTTCCTACACTTTTAAAGTATTCAACTTGTTTTACCAAATCATCTTGAATATGTACAATTGAATTTTTAAGTGATTCTTGTGATGTAACAAAAATATTTGCAGGATAAATATTGATACTTTCAAAACTTTCTATTTTATGAGTTGTTTTGGGGTCAATAGATTCAATGCTTTCAATCTCATCACCAAAGAAATATATTCGTAAAGCATAATCAGCATACGCTAAAAAAACATCTACGGTGTCACCTTTAACTCTAAAATTTCCTCTATCAAAATCGGCTTCTGTTCTCGAGTATAGAGCATTTACAAGTTGATGCAGAAATTTATTTCTGCTGATTACCTGGCCTTGCTTAACTTGAACAATATTGTCGTTAAACGAATCCGGATTTCCGATACCATAAATGCACGAAACAGAAGAAACCACAACAATGTCTCGTCTGCCGGATAATAGGGAAGAGGTGGTGCTTAATCTAAGTTTTTCTATTTCATCGTTTATCGCTAAGTCCTTTTCAATATAGGTATTTGTGGTAGGAATGTATGCTTCCGGTTGGTAGTAATCGTAATAGGATACAAAATATTCTACTGCATTATGCGGAAAAAAATGTTTGAATTCAGAATACAGCTGCGCTGCCAGTGTTTTATTATGACTCAATATGAGTGTTGGTCGTTCAATATTTTTAATAACATTGGCTACCGAAAAAGTTTTTCCTGAGCCGGTAACTCCCAATAATGTTTGGTATCTAATGTTATTCTTAACACCCTCCGAAAGCTGCTTAATAGCTTCCGGTTGATCTCCGGTTGGTTCAAAATCAGCAACAAGCTTAAATTCCATAATTTGTATATGCAGTTAAAAGATCGTAACCAATCGTTAGAGAATAATTTTGTTTGAAATTTGAAGTAAGCTTTGGTGCAGTAACACCCTCTTTAAAATCAATAGTTCCTTTAAATACTTTTGCTTCGTCCCACAGGTTAGAAGCAATAAAACTATTCAACGTAAATGCACCACCTTCTACCAACACCGAAGTAATATTTCGTTTGTATAATTCCTCCATTACTTGAGGGATAATGTTTTTTTCAAAATCTATAGTGCAATATTCCACTTTATTGTAGGAAGCTTGCTTATAGTTTGTAAAAACAAGTATTTGTGCTGTTTGTTCAAAAATACGGTGCGATAAAGGAGTTCTAAGATTCTTATCAATTAGTATTCTAATTGGGTTGTTGCCTTTGTAATTACGAACCGTAAGTTGTGGATTATCGATTATTGCAGTATTGGTGCCGATTAAGATTGCTTGCTCCTGACTACGCCATTGATGAACAAGGTTTCGAGAGTCTTCGCCAGTTATCCAACTTATTTCTTTGTTATTTATGGGTGCAACAAATCCATCGTTGCTTTCGGCCCATTTAAGTATTATGTAGGGACGTTTTTTTTCTTGAAATGTGAAAAAGCGTTTATTTAGATTTCTACATTCCTTATCTAATACTCCAATTTTAACATCAATTCCGTTTTGTATAAGTTTCGCTACTCCTTTACTATTTACAAGCGGATTACTATCTAAACAACCCACAACTACATACGGAATTTTGTGGGCAATTATCAAATCGACACAAGGAGGTGTTTTGCCCTGATGTGCGCAGGGTTCAAGATTTACATATAATGTACAGTGTTTTAAATGTTCTTTGTTTATCACCGAATTTATTGCATTTACTTCTGCATGCGCTTCCCCGTATTTCTCATGAAACCCTTCGCCAATAATTTTTCCATCTTTTACGAGCACGCATCCTACCAATGGATTGGGTGCCACACAACCTAGCCCTTTTGTTGCCAATTCCAGGCAATGTTTCATGTATGAATCGTGGGTGTTCATTTACTAATTATTCTAAATTTTACGTTCTAAATTCTTAATTTCCGTATATGTTAAATATAAAACAGTTACGTCAATTATTTGTAGAAAAACTTGAATCTGTTTACGATGCTAACGAGATAAATGAATTGTTTGCCATTACAGCTGAGCATGTACTTTCTATGTCAAAGAAAGATTTGCAGCTAAATTCAACACAATCTGTGAGTGATGAGAACGAAACTAGGTTTTTACAAATAAGTGATAGATTAGCCAATTCAGAGCCAATTCAATACATACTAGGCGAAGCCGATTTTTATGGAATGAAGTTTTATGTAAATTCAAGTGTGTTAATTCCACGACCCGAAACCGAAGAGTTGGTAGAGTTGTGTAAAAAAACAGTAAATACGAAAGATAGAACCATTATCGATATTGGCACCGGAAGCGGATGTATTGCAATTAGTTTAGCTAAAAACACACAAGGGAGAGTAGTGGCAGTGGATATATCTTCGGATGCCTTGGAGGTAGCTCAGAAGAATGCGGTGAAAAATAATCAGAAGATTGAATTTATTTGCGCAGACATTTTAGATAGGCAGCAATGGGGAAAACTACCAAGTATGGATATTATAGTAAGTAATCCTCCATATATTGCTGAATCCGAGATAAGTAAGATGCATTCTAACGTGTTGCAATACGAGCCCTCTATAGCACTATTTGTAAAGGATAGCGACCCTCTTTTGTTTTATGAAAATATTTTATTGCTCGGAAAAGAAAAACTTAAGGCAAATGGTTCTGTGTTTTTTGAGATTAATCCAATATATTCCAAAGAATTAGTAGAATTAGCAAGCAATTTAGGCTATATGAATGTGCAAATAGTTAAAGATTTAAGCGGCAAAAACCGTTTTTTAAAATGTGATATTTGCTAGAAATATTTTTGTAATGATAGCTTGTAGGCTTTTACTTTATATGTTTTGTTTTTGTGGATACACTTCCTATTCCCAGCATTTAGACTATGTTTTCTCTAAAATCATAGGTGGCAAAACCGAATTGAAAAATTTGCTAAAGCAAGAAATGATGTATCCTTCCGAGTCCTTAAAGAATAATATTGGAGGTGTTGTTACAATAAATTATGTTATTAACGAAGTAGGCGAAATAAAGTCGTACAGCATAAAAAAATCGATAAACAAAGAATTAGATGCCGAAGCCATTCGATTATTTAGATTACTTGAATGGACACCTGCAATTGATGGAAATACTCCGATAGCTACTTCTGACAACATAGATATTGAATTTGATGTAAAAAAATTTAAAAAATATGTGAGACAAAGAGGCTACAATACCATTTCATATCAAGAAAATATTTTACCTGATACTTCACTGAAAATTTATAATAAAGTCCACCAAATGCCATATCCTTTAGTAAAGGAGACAACTCTTTCTGATTTTTTTGCTAAGTATATTGATTATCCAAGCAGAGCGAGGATAGAAAATATTCAAGGAGATGTGATTATAAGCTTTATTGTAGAAAAGAGTGGATATATATCCAATGTGCAAACAATAAAGAGTTTGGGTTATGGATGCGATGAAGAAGCAATTCGTATAGCTAAATTAATTCGATGGAGTTGCGGAATCAATTATAATAAGGCGGTACGAGTACGAATGCAACTTCCAATTACCTTTAAATTAAGTAATGACTTTAAAGACAATAGTTATGGAGAGCAGAGGTGATGGAAGTTTACAAGTAAATAATCTCAAAATATTATATTTAGTAGCTTTCAGTCCGATAAGAACGAACCATTTATAGTAAAAAACAAAATAAGCTCCGTAGGAGCGAACTATTATATGCCAAATACCTATACCCAAATATATATTCAAATTGTATTTGCAGTAAATGGAAGAGCAAATCTGATTCCTAGAAATAATAGAGAGGAGTTGCACAAATATATTTCCGGAATAGTTCAAAAAAGAGGACAGAAAGTACTTTCTGTTTTTTGCATGCCGGATCATACGCACTTACTTATTGCAATAAAACCTTCTGTTTCTATTTCTGATTTAGTTCGTGATATAAAATCTGGTTCTTCCAATTTTATAAACGATAAAAAGTGGGTTATTGGTAAGTTCACTTGGCAAGAAGGATTTGGTGCATTTTCATATTCTAAAAGCCAAATAGATACAGTTATAAAATATATTTTAAATCAGGAAGAGCATCATAAGAAGAAAACATTTAAAGAAGAGTATATTTCTTTTCTTGGACATTTTGGAATTGAATACGATGAAAAATATCTATTTGAGTGGGTTAAATAGAACAGGTCGCTCCTAAGGAGCTAAGAAATGCAGGAGGATATAGTTTCTACAAACAGTCTGCTCCTACGGAGCAGGAATGCCTTTATTTTATAACGTTTTTTTAATAATTAAAATTGATGAATATAAAAGAGTGATAATCCAAATTATTTAAAACATTTTATAGATTAAAAACAATAACAAATCATTAATTTACTTTTGTTATTAGTCCCGTAGGGACGAACTGTTTGTAGTAAAAAACAAAACCAACAAAATAAGCTCCATAGGAGCGAACTATTATAGTATGAATATTAAAGAGAAAATAGAAGAATTATCAAAGCTTATAGAACAACACAATTACAATTATTATGTGTTGTCAAATCCTACTATAAGCGATTACGATTTTGATATGCTTTTAGAAGAGCTTATTAAGTTGGAAAAGAAGTATCCCGAATTTTTGGCTCCAAATTCACCATCACAGCGGGTAGGAGGTCAAATTACAAAAGAATTTAAAACCGTTACGCACAAATATCCTATGATGTCTTTGAGCAACAGCTACTCTAGAGAAGATATCGTTGATTTCGATTCGCGTATAAAAAAGCTGATTACTGGCAATGTAGAGTATATATGTGAATTGAAATACGATGGTGTTGCCATTGGATTAACTTATAAAAATGGAATATTAGTACAAGCCGTAACCCGCGGAGATGGAGTGAAGGGTGATGACATTACAGCCAATGTAAAAACAATTAGAAGTATTCCGCTTTCGCTTTCTGGTACAGATTATCCTGACGAATTTGAAATTAGAGGTGAGATTTTTTTGCCTCGCAAAGTATTTGATGAAATAAATAAAGAGCGCGAAGACATTGGCGAACAACCATTAGCAAACCCCAGAAATGCAGCTTCGGGCACACTTAAAATGCAAGATTCTTCGATGGTAGCCAAACGCAAACTAGATTGTTACTTATATTTTGTGTATGGAGAAAATTTGCCTTTTACCAATCATATAGATAGTATTTATAAGGCAAAAGAGTGGGGATTCAAAATTCCACCTACCATTAAAAAGTGCACCACTATTGATGAAGTATTTGATTTTATAAATTATTGGGATAAAGAGCGCTATAATCTTCCGTTTGATACGGATGGCGTGGTTTTAAAAGTGAACTCGCACGAACAGCAGCAACAGCTTGGCTTTACAGCCAAATCGCCTAGATGGGCAATTGCGTATAAGTTTAAGGCAGAACAGGTTTCTACTATTTTAGAATCAATTTCATATCAAGTAGGCAGAACGGGTGCTATAACTCCGGTTGCTAATCTAAAGCCTGTATTGTTGGCCGGAACAGTTGTTAAAAGAGCATCGTTGCACAATGCTGATATTATCAAAAAATTGGATGTAAGAATAGGTGATACCGTTTTTGTAGAAAAGGGTGGAGAGATTATTCCCAAAATTATTGGTGTTAATTCTGCACTGCGCAGTCCGAACGCTGTTGAAGTAAATTATATTTCTCAATGTCCGGAATGTGGCTCTTTACTTACAAGAAGTGAAGGAGAGGCTAATCATTACTGCCCAAACGAAAATGGTTGTCCTCCACAGATAAAAGGTAAGATGAGTCATTTTACTAGCCGTAAAGCAATGTCAATTGAAAGCTTGGGCGAGGAAACAATCGAACTGCTTTTTAATTCGGGGTTAATAAAAAACATTGCGGATATATATGATTTGAAAAAGGAGCAACTATTACCTTTGGAACGAATGGCAGAAAAATCGGTAATGAATCTATTGCAAGGAATAGAAGACTCTAAAAAAGTTCCGTTCGAAAGGGTTTTATTTGCCATCGGAATAAGACACGTAGGCGAAACAACAGCAAAAAAAATTGCATTTTATTTTAAAACCTGTTCGGCCATTGAAAATGCTTCGGTCGAAAATTTGCTAGAAGTGCCCGAAGTAGGTGATAAGATTGCGCAAAGCGTAGCAGACTATTTTAAGGACGAAAATAACAAAGAAGTCATCAAGCGTCTTCAGCAACATGGATTGCAATTTGAGCTAAGCGAGCAACAACTCAGCAATACATCCGACAAACTAAAGGGTCTTACATTCGTTATTTCCGGTGTATTTTCTAAATTCTCTAGAGATGACATAAAGGACTTGATAGAAAGAAACGGAGGAAAAAACACAGCATCTATTTCTGCAAAAACTAATTACCTTGTAGCTGGAGAAAACATGGGCCCTGCAAAACTCGAAAAAGCTGAAAAGCTTGGAATTAAAATTATTAACGAAAATGAATTTTTAACGCTAATTAATTCATAATTTTAACACCATCTTATTGTTTGATAGCTAGAAGTGTGTATAGAAAATAAGTGTAGGAACTTAGAATAACCTAATAAAAATAAATAGTGTTTTTAAAAAAAAGCAGAGAATATATTGGTAAATTTTTGTTGCAATCAGAAGCAAAGAAAAACAGCAGAAATAGAAGAGCGTTCAATTTAGAAGATGCTAAAACCATTGGCATTTTGTTCGATTCAAGCAATAAAGAAGATTTCGATCTGTTAAAAAAATATATAACCTATTTAAAAGAGATGAAAAAAAAGGTAAAAGCTATTGGCTACTACAGCAGTGGTTTTGTCCCTCAATTCACTTATTCAAAGCTAGAGTATGATTTTTTTACACCAAAAGAATTGAACTTGTATTGTAAGCCAACCGAGGCGTTTGTTAAAAATTTTATAGAAGAGGAATACGATATCTTAATCGATTTAAATATGAGAGCAGAGTTGCCGCTTCAATTTATTGGCGCAGCAAGTAAGGCACAGTTTAAAGTGGGCATACACAACGATTTTAACGAGAAAAATTACGATTTTTTAATAAAAGTAGATACAGATAAAAGTGTAAAATTTTTTCTTCGACAAATAGATACGTATTTATTTATGATTAACAATCGCACTAATCAACCATTGTAATGAAAGTAGATATTCTTTTTTTTGGTGCTCACCCAGATGATGTTGAATTATCTTGTGGTGGAACTATATTAAAACACAAAAAACAAGGAAAAAAAATTGGCATTGTTGATTTAACTCGTGGAGAGCTCGGAACCAGAGGAAGTATAAAAGATAGAGATCAAGAAGCCGAAACAGCAGCAAACATACTTGGAGTAGATGTAAGAGACAATTTAAGCTTGCCTGATGGGTTTTTCACCAACGAAAAAAAACACCAGCTAGAAGTAATAAAAGCGATACGAAAGTACCAACCTGATATTATCGTTACACCTGCTAGTAAGGACCGCCACCCCGATCATGGTAAAGCATGTGAGCTAATTACACAAGCTTCGTTTCTTTCTGGATTAAGGATGATAGAAACTGATTTAAATGGTAAAAAACAAGAGCCATGGCGAGCAAATTCCCTATACCATTACATTCAGTACTGGCATATTAATCCTGATTTTGTAATAGATATTACAGATTTTATTGAAACCAAAATGTTGGCTGTAAAGGCTTATAAATCGCAATTTTTTGATCCAAATTCCAAAGAACCGGAAACGTTAATTTCTAAACCTGAATTTTTGAACCATTTGTACAGTAGGGCAGAGGAGTATGGTAAGCATATTGGTGTAAAATATGCCGAAGGCTTCACCTTGCAGCGTATTCCGGGTGTTGAGTCTTTTTTTGATTTAAAATAAACGATTGCCCATTAAATACGCCATAATTTAAATATCTGTTTTGCTGGCAATATGGATCAATTAACCACATTAATACCCAATAATATTTCATATAATTTTTTTGGTAAAAAAAATCTTTTATATTTGTTTCAAAGCATTGAAAAATAGAGCTTAAGATTTCATGAAGTTTGATATCTACGATTTTTATGATAAAATGGAGCGTAATAATATTATGCTCTCATTCAAGGGAGATATCACTTCAGAACTTCTTACATCCATATTGCAAATAATGGAGTCTAAGCTTGATAATATGCAAGAGGAGCCTCGCATTAAAAAGAAGGTTTATAATGTGTTAGTAGAGTGTTTGCAAAACCTTTATCATCACATGGACGAACTTCAAGCTCCAGAAATAGTAAATAACGAACCTGCTCGTTCAGCTATTTTCATGGTTGGTAAGGTTGATAACGAATATACTATTATAACAGGCAATTATATAAAAAACCAAAATGTAGATGGCTTAAAAGCAAGAATTGATAAGGTAAATAGCCTTACCAAAGAAGAGCTAAAAGATTACTACAAAGAAGTATTAGACAATGGCCAAATGTCAGACAAAGGAGGGGGAGGTCTTGGAATGATAGATATAGCAAGAAAAACAGGACAAAAATTAAAATATACATTTTTACCGGTTGACGAAAATTATTCATTTTTCAGTTTGAACATTAAAATATCTCAATAAACGGAGGACCCAATTATGGAACAATTATCAATTGAAGGAACACCCAAAACACCAACCATTAGCTTCGATTCAGCAAATGGAAGATTATTAATCAAAGGAAGATCAATTCCTGAAAACTCAATTGAGTTTTACAAACCATTGGTTGATTGGTTAGAAAAATATGCCATGAAACCTAACACAGCTACAGCTGTTGATATTCAATTGGAATATTTTAATACAAGTTCATCTAAATGTATTTTGGATGTGTTTAAAAAATTAGAATCAATAAACAAGTCTGGCAGCCAAGTGGTAATTAACTGGCACTACGAATCTGATGATGAAGATATGTTAGAAGCCGGAGAAGATTACCAAGCTATTATTAATGTGCCATTTAAAATGGTTGAGATAGCAGAATAACACAATTTTACCTAATTTATTAAAAAACGAGGTGTAGTATATAACTACATCTCGTTTTTTTTTAATTTATTTTAAATTCAACTAATTGAATTTCAGGTTGTTAATAAAAGGTTTCGTTTTTTTAAAACTTTTAATAATTAAATGTAGTGGTTACCTATAACCTTTAACGATTGTAGTACGTTAAAGAACCAAAAACCAAATGCAACCATCAATACTAAATAAAACATCTTAGTTAAAATGGTTGGATTTTTAAAAGCAAAAAATAAATAGTTAACCCTTTAAAACCTACTAAAATGAAACAGCTAACAATTACCCAACAAATTACAAACAGAGAAAGTTACTCGTTTGATAAATACTTACAAGAAGTAGGTAAGATTGATATGCTAACTGCAGATGAGGAGGTAAAGTTAGCACAAGAAATTAAAAATGGTAGCATGGAAGCCTTGGATAGGTTAGTAAAATGCAATTTGCGATTTGTTATATCAGTTGCAAAGCAATACCAAAATCAAGGAGTTCCATTGACTGATTTAATAAATGAAGGAAACGTAGGTTTAATCAAAGCAGCAGAGAAATTTGATGCTACAAAAGGGTTTAAATTTATATCTTATGCCGTATGGTGGATTAGACAAACAATACTAAAATCTATTGAAGAACACGCGAAAATAGTGCGTTTACCATCTAATAAGGTAACCGTTTTGAACAAAGTAAAAAAGGCCTTGGCCAAGTTGGAGCAGGAATATGAAAGAGAGCCATCAAGCGATGAGCTTGGTCAAGTGCTAGGGATGCATGCAGATGAAGTAACAGAATTTATCAGTTACAATACCAAAGCAGTATCTATTGATAAACCAATAGACGATGATGAAGATAGAACACTAGTAAATGTGTTGGAAAGTACAGATGGAGAAGGAGCGGACAATAACTTAATGGATGAGTCTTTAAAGCAGGAATTGCAAAGAATGTTGTGTAGATTATCAAAACGTGAAGAAAGAATAATATGTATGTATTATGGCCTAGATGGTAGTAAATACCAGTCTTTGGAGGAAATAGGGAATCATTTAGAATTGAGTAAAGAGCGTGTAAGACAAATAAAAGATAAAGCATTGCGCAAAATGAGAATGTCTGCAAGAAAGACAGCTCTTAAAAGTTACTTGTAAGCTAAGTAGGGTTTGTTGTTTAATTGGGTTAAACAAAGGGTAGGTTTGGGTTTCCTACCCTTTGTTTTTTTAGTTTATTGTATTATCTTTGCAAACGAATAAGTAAAAATTACGGAAATGAAAAAAGGTATACACCCAGAAAATTACAGATTAGTGGTATTTAAAGATATGTCTATTGACTATGCTTTTTTAACAAAATCTACAGCAGAAACAAAAGATACAATTAAGTGGGAAGATGGTAATGAATACCCTCTTGTAAAACTAGATATATCTTATATGTCTCATCCATTCTATACAGGTAAAATGAAATTAGTTGATACTGCAGGTAGAGTAGATAAATTTAGAACTAAGTATAAAAAGAAAGATTAATTTTTTTAGCTAATACTCTTTTAATAAATAAGCCCCATACAAAATTGTATGGGGCTTATTTATTAACTATATAATACAAAAATATTATTCAACATACAATACCAATCCCTTTAAATATTCCCCTTCAGGATGATAAATATTTACAGGATGATCTGCAGGCTGACTTAAATGATGTAGTACTCGTATGTTTCGCCCAGTTTCAATAGCAGCAGATGCTACAGTACCATAAAAAATCTTACGGTCTATAACTTGTGAGCAGGAAAATGTAAATAGAATTCCTCCTGACTTTATTTTAGAAATAGCTTCAACATTCAATCTTTTGTAGCCATTTATAGCATTGTGTTTTGCATTTTGATGTTTTGCAAATGCCGGAGGATCGAGTATTATAACATCGTACAGATTTGATTTATCTTTTAAATAGTCAAATGTATCTTGTACAAAAGCTGTATGTTTTTCGGAAAAGTTGTTTTCTTTGGTCGAGTTTAGTAAAATGTTTTTTTCTGTCAACTCTATTGCTTTCTTTGAGCTATCAACAGAATGAACCTCTTTTGCTCCACCTTGTAAGGCAAAAACAGAAAATCCGCCTGTATAGCAAAATGTATTTAATACCGTCTTATTTTGCGAGTAGCTTTGGAGTAATTTTCGATTTTCTCTTTGATCTACAAAGAATCCTGTTTTTTGACCACCCACCCAATCTACATGAAATTTGCAGTTGTTTTCAATTACGATGTTGTTATCAGGAATATTCCCAACTATATAATCGTTTTTGATTGTGTTGGAATAGTTAGCAGGTAATGTTTCTTTACTTTTATCAAATACTGCTTTTAGCTTTCCTTCAAATAATTCAATAAGCAATGGAGCTATTGTATTTTTAAGCAAATGCATACCAATAGAGTGTGCCTGAAAAATAGCTACTTCATTGTAAATATCAATGATTAATCCAGGAAAACCATCGCCTTCTCCATGTATTAATCGATATGCATTTGTAGATTTGTTATTGGCTAAACCAACTATGCTTCGAAGTTGAAAGGCGCTAACTAATTTTTGTTTCCAAAAAAGAGAATTTATCTCTACATTTTCAAACGAGAAAAGACGAACACTTATAGATCCATTGTGGTAGTGCCCACTTCCAATGTATTTATTACTTACAGAAAAAACATCAACTATTTCCCCATCTTGTATAGCATCATCTTTACTTTTTATAGCTCCCGAAAAAACCCAAGGATGCTTACGCAGCAAAGATTGTTCTTTACCGTTTTGAAGAATTACTTTTTTATTCATATCAACTCATTTTTCAATGAGTCAAAGGTAGTTTATTTAGAGACAATCAGGCGGTTTATTTTTCCTTTAAGGTCATTATCTTCTATGCGATACAAATAAATGCCGTTTGCAAAATGACTAGTGTTAATTTTAATCCTACCGCTTGTTGAAGAAATATTTACTCGTTGAATTTCTTTTCCAAGCATGGAGTAAAAGACAAGGTTTGAGTTTTTACCAACTAATTTATTGTTTACAGAAATAACGAGTTCATCGCTAGTAGCAGGATTAGGATATAATCTTATTGCATTTGAAAGCGATTCTTCTGAAATGGAGTTAAATGCTCCTACTGTAAAATTTAGAACAGCAGATGTATCGAGCATAAAACTAGACACACAACCAACTTGACCTGTTTGTCTTAATACAACTTGATAGGTATAACTTCCTGGGGCTTGCATACCAATATTTACAGTATCTGTAGTATTACAAATAACCGGGAGCCCTAATCCAAGTGGGTCTATATAGATACAATCCGTAATATCAAAATGGTTATTTGTTTTTATAAAAGAATTCGTCCATCCGGTACAAGGGGCTGATGACTTTGTAATGTATAGTACAAATTTTACATCATCATTATTCGTTGGGTTTGCCGGTATCATGGCAATACTATCCAAATCTGTTTGTGAAAACAAGAATTGTAAACTAAAACAAAAGAAAAGTAGTGTGTAAAGTTTTTTCATTGTATTAATTATTTAAATTTTAACGTATTAATATACAAAATATAATATCTTTTGTCCAGTCTTTATCTGTATTTTCTGCGGGAAGATGGTGCTCTTTTAATAGACTACTTCTTAAATCGGCTGGCAACAATTAAATCCTTAGTACCGTGCGTATAAGAATAAAATCCTTGTCCTGATTTAACACCTAAATTACCTGCTGTAACCATATTTACTAATAATGGGCATGGGCTATATTTAGGATTGCCAAAGCCGTCTTGTAATACTTGTAAAATCGACAAGCAAACATCTAATCCAATAAAATCGGCTAATTGCAAAGGCCCCATTGGGTGTGCCATTCCTAATTTCATAACGGTGTCAATTTCATTAACGCCTGCAACGCCTTCGTAAAGGCTGTATATGGCTTCGTTAATCATGGGCATTAAAATTCTGTTTGCAATAAATCCCGGGTAATCATTTACTTCAACAGGTGTTTTATTTAAACTTTTTGACAGATTCATTATTTGTTCGGTTACTTCATTTGAAGTAGAGTAGCCTCGAATAACTTCCACTAGTTTCATAATGGGAACGGGATTCATAAAGTGCATTCCAATTACTTTGTCGGCACGTTTGGTTACCGAAGCAATTTTTGTAATGGAAATAGATGAGGTATTTGTAGCAAGTATTGTATGTGCAGGGCACAAGCTGTCCAACTCTTTGAAAATAGAAAGTTTTAACGAACTGTTTTCTGTCGCAGCTTCAACAACTAAATCTGTATTTTGTATAGCATCCTTTAGTTGGGTAAATGTTTTAATATTCCCCAAAGTACTTTTTTTAGTTTCTTCTGTTGCCAAACCCTTTGCTATCATTCTGTCTATATTTTTTGCTATAGTTGCTAACGCTTTATTTAAAGCATCTTGAGATACATCTACTAAAGAAACATTATTACCAAATTGGGCAAATGTTTGCGCTATACCATTTCCCATAGTTCCACTTCCTATTACAATTATATTCTTCATAAATACATATTTTTAGATTATTACTATTTTATTAAATACGAATTCCCATTAATGTTACATCATCTACTTGTTCGTTTAAACCCTTCCATTTTTCAAAAATAAGATCAAGTTCACTTCCTTGGCTACTCATCGCAATATTATTCATATTAATCAATGTTTCTGCAAGATGTTTGTACTTAAATTTTTTTCCTTTTTCTCCTCCAAATTGATCTGCATATCCATCTGAAAATAAGTAAATACAATCCTTGTCTTGAAGTGGCAACGTGTGATTCGTAAATTTTTTAGTTTCAACAAAATTACTGATTGGTTGCTTGTTTGGAGTAAGTTCTATTATTTTCTTATCTCGAATTATCCATAAAGGATTGTTGGCACCAGCCCATTCTAAAATTCTTGTTTGCTTATTTAGAGCGCACAAAGAAATATCCATACCATCGCTTATTGTTGTAGCGCTTTTTTCAAAATAAATTTTTATGAGTTCCGTAAGTTTATCTAGTATTTCGGCAGGATTTTTAATTCCAAATTCAATTACGCTGCTCGACAACAAATTAGTTCCAATCATACTAACTAATGCGCCCGGAATACCATGTCCGGTGCAATCGGCAACAGCAAAATAAACGACATCAGCTGTATCAGCCAACCAATAAAAATCGCCACTTACAATAGATTTAGGTTTGTATAGTACAAAACTATCTGCAAATACCTTTCTTATGTCTTCAACTTTAGGAAGTGTAGCTATTTGTAGTTTTTGAGAGTAGTTGATAGAAGAAATAAGTTCGTTATTTATTTCTTCTATTTCCCTTTTTTGTAATTCTACTATTTTCTTATTTTTCTCTGCACGTGTTATTTGAAATTCAATAATACTATTCTTTCTGCGCGTGTTAATCAGAGAAACTACAATCACTAAAATTAAAACAAAAACAACCGAAGTTAGTATAGTGAAGTATTTAGTTTTTAATTGTTCGCTCTCTAGCTTGGCCTTGTTTTCTTTTTCAAGACGTTCCCTTTCAATAATAGCTTTTTGTTGTTCTTTGTCAAACTCGTACTCCATTGATTTTCGCATCATTTCTTGCGTTTTTTCGGAGTAAGATAAGCTGTCTTTTAATACAGAAGCTTTCTTGTAAGATGCTAAAGAAGCTTTGTGGTTATTAAGCTTTTCATATGCTACACTCAGTATCTCATATCCATTTTTTACATTTTCAGTATACGATTTTAATTCAGCAATTTCTATGCCTTCATTTATTAATTTTATCCCATCTGCCACTTTCCCATTTTTGATAAAAACATCTCCTAGATTAATATGTGTGGTAGAAATTAATTTTTTATCGCCAATAGATTCGGCAATTTCCATAGCCTTTGAGTAATAATAAAAAGCAGAATCTTCATTCGAAATATCTTTATAAACATTTCCAATATTGTTGTACGTTAAACCAATGCCTTTCTCGTCATTTATTTGAATCTTAATTGAGAGTGCCTCTTTTCTGTATTTCAATGATTCTAAGTACTCTTTCTTGTAATATAAGATTGATGCAATATGATTATAACAATCAGAAATACTTCTTTTGTTATCTATCTCATTGGCACTTTTCAAAGCTTTTTCAAAATAGTTTAGAGCTAACTCATAGTTTTTTTGCTTAGTTTGAATTAGTCCGATATTAAGCAAAAGACTAACAATAAGTTCACTCTCTTTTGTTTCTTCTGCTATGGATAGTGCTTGTAAATAACAGTCTAACGCTTTTGGAAAGCTGCCAACTGTATTATTTATAATTCCAATTCCCATCAGAGTTTTTGCTTGACCTACTTTGTCATTTACCCGTTTACTTATATCTAGTGCTTTATAATAGGCGTCTAACGATTTAAAAAATTGGTTTTGTTTTTCGTAAACAATTCCCATGTTTGTTAGTGCTATCGATTGTGCATTGTAATCTTTGTTTTTTTCAGCGATCGCAAACGATTTGTTATAATACTCCAACGCAATAGGGTACTGACTTTGTCTTTCGTAAATAATCCCAATTGAATTTAGTGTTTTAGTGGTGCCTCCAGAAGTAAATAAAATTTGAAATAATTTTAAAGCTTTGTTATATTCAGTTAATGAAGATGTATAGTTGTTTTGTTTAAAGCTAATTTTGCCAATTAGATAAAAAGCCTCTGCTTCAAGGCTATCTAAACCCAACTTAATAGCTCTTCTAAGTCCTTCGTTGGCAAAACTAGATGCTCCTTTTAGATTTCCATTTTTAAATAAAAAATTTGCGCTATCTAATAGTATGCTTATTTGGCATGTGTCGGAGGTGCATTTTTTTTCAAAAGAAGCTTTTGCGGCAGTATTAAGTGAAAACGCTACCAAGAGTAGTACTAAAAATAGTAGGGATTTATTTTTAATAGTTGCATTCATTTAATACACTACAAGTTTTTATTCATGCGTTTGTAATATACAATAAAAACCGCTAAAAGTATAAGCGATAATGATAACCCTGCTATACCAATTTCATCTTTAAAAATTAACTCAACGCATACTTTTAATAGTGTATTAGCTAAAAAAAGTTCGACTCCCCAACGTTTCATGTGCCAAATACCTACAAATGCAATAAATGTTAAAGCTGTTACTAATCCATATAAAGCAGGTATCCAACTTCCCATTCGTTTTATGGCAGGCGAGAATATAGACGGAAACATAAAAACTACCCATATATAGCCAATTATGCATGCAATAGAAATTAGTAATGGTCGTTTGGTAGTATGCATACTAAATTTGTTTGTTTTTATTTCTAGGATGGTACTTTAGAATCATATCCTTAAGATACGTTCTGTCAATATGCGTATAAATTTCGGTTGTTGTAATGGATTGATGTCCGAGCATTTCTTGTACTGCTCGTAAATCGGCACCATGGTTTATTAAATGGGTTGCAAAAGAGTGTCGAAAGGTATGTGGTCCAATATCCTTTTTTATTCCTGTTTGCAAAGCTAATCGCTTTATTATTGTAAATACCATTACTCTGGTTAAGGAGGTGCCTCGGTTATTTATAAAAACAAAGTTTTCAAATTTTTGTGCTACTTTTTGATGCACCCTGTTTTCTTCTAAGTAAATTTTTATGTGTTTAATAGCGGAGCTGCCAATAGGCACAATTCTTTCTTTATCGCCTTTGCCAATTACTCGAATGAACTCATCTTCTAAATGAAGATTAGAAATTTTTAGATTTACCAGTTCGGATACTCGCAACCCGCAACTGTAAAGAGTTTCCAGTATAGCTTTATTTCGATGTCCTTCTTTTGTGGATAAATCAATTGCATCAATCATTTTATTGATTTCATCTTCGCTCAACACATCAGGCAAGCGTCTAATAGTTTTAGGGCTTTCCATTAATTCGGTAGGGTCGGAAGTAAGTTCGCCCTCTAACAGCAAATACTTGTAAAATGCTTTAATTCCGGAAAGTGCTCTAGCTTGAGTAGTAGCTGCTTTTTTAAGTTCGTAAAAACTACCTAGATATTCCTGAAGATCTTGATAGAGTATAGTATTGGGCTGCTTGGTACATTCCGGTTTTGTGAAAAAAATTTGTAGTTTTCGAATGTCGTTTTCGTAAGCTTCAATAGTGTTATCTGAAAGTGATAATTCCAGTTTTAAGTAAGATACAAAACCATTTATAGCAGAGTTCCAATCCATTTAGTAAATTTGATTTACTTTAAAATGAAGTTATAAATTAAATTTCATTTTTAATTGTAAATAGAACATATGAACTTTATAATCATTAACGGTCCTAACCTTAATTTAGTTGGTGTTCGAGAGCCATCCATATACGGAGATAAATCTTTCGAGTTTTTTTTAGACGAGTTAAAACAAAAATATTCTGCCCATACAATTGATTATTTTCAAAGTAACATAGAAGGAGAGCTTGTTTCAAAACTTCAAGAAGTTGGCTTTACTTACGATGGAATTATCTTGAATGCGGGAGCATACACACATACTTCAATTGCATTGCGAGATGCTATAGCGTCTATAAAAACAAGTGTTGTGGAGGTTCATATGTCTAATACAGCATCTAGAGAATCGTTTAGGCATAATTCCTTTATTACGCCTGTTTGTAAAGGTTTGATTTTGGGTTTTGGACTTAATTCGTATTCCTTGGCAATAGAGAGTTTCTTAGTAAAATAAGTCCTGCTTTAATTCGGAAAATTTACGTACACCTCTAAAAAAGTATGCTTTAATCAAACTTTCTCTGTAAATAGCAGATGTGGAGTATGTTTTAATCTGTTTTTTAAGTTCGTTTCTCTTTCTTAATACACTTGAAAAATTAGCATAAAAACTCATGTGCGCTCTAAATACAGCCCAAAAGTGGTCGAATTCCAAAGAACCTAAAAATTTTATGGCTGCAATACCATCTAAAATAAACCGAAGAAAAAGTTTTATTCTAAAATATTCCGAGGAATGATTTTTGCACAATAGGTATAAATTGTTTCTAAAATTTAAATAAGTTTTATGGTGGTTAATTTTAGATAGAGTTCCACCTCCTAAATGATATACAGTGGAGTAGGGGCAATACATAATTTTCCAACCTAAATTTTTTATTCGCCAACATAAATCTATCTCTTCCATGTGCGCAAAAAAATCTTCATCTAAACCACCTACTTTTTTATAAATATCGGCACGAATAAATAAGCAGGCTCCTGTAGCCCACATAATCTCTTTTACATCATTGTATTGTCCCTCATCTTTTTCAAACGAATTAAATATTCGTCCCCTACAAAAAGGATAACCGTACTTATCTATAAATCCACCTGCTGCTCCGGCATATTCAAAATAATCTTTGTTGTTGTAAGATTTAATTTTAGGCTGGCAAGCAGCTATTTGATTGTCACTTTCCATTAAAGCAATTACGCTTTCTATCCAATTGGCAGTAACTTCTACATCTGAGTTAAGCAAAACATAATAATCCGCATCAATTTTACGTAAAGCATCGTTATAGCCTTTTGCAAATCCACCATTTACGGCATTCGAAATAATTTCAATTTGGGGGAAATTGGTTTTAAGAAAGGATATAGAATCATCTGTAGAGGCATTATCTGCAACATAAATAGTTGCATAACTGCAATTATTGGTAATTACAGAGGGCAGGAATTTTTCTAGCAATGCCTTGCCATTCCAATTTAATATAACTATCGCAACTTTCAATATACGTTTGTTGAGTTGCTAAAGTTAAACAAAAAATTATCTAGGATTTTTAAAAAGAACATCGGAATTGCCACCATAGTTATTGCTGCCATTCTGCGTATCTAAATTAAATGGCATATTATTTCGTTTTTTTAGTAGTACTTGCCAATTCTCGTTTCGCACCTCACCTCTAGTATCCGAGTGAATCAATTGGTAGTTGTTTGAGGCTAAATCAGGATTATAAAAAACAAATTTCTTATTTGTTTGGCCATTAATTCGGTAGTATTGCCATATTTCATAAGGATAAGTGTCCGATTCGCTATTCACAACCGAGCGTTGATTAGGTTCGCCATATTGTAAATATACCCTTCCTCTGTCTGTGTCATAACCTCTTCGTGTTTGGGTACCAAATTCATGGTTTACCTTTAAAACTTGTTTGTGGTAGGCAAACCATTCTTTTTCTGGTTCAGTGTGATTTCTTGTATCCCAAAAATTAAAGAAATATTGCTTTAGAATAGAAATATCGTACCCATCCAATTTTTTTTCTGCAATTGATTTCTCCGCACCTGTAGCAATAGGTTTAAGTGATTTAATGTAAGCAATTAACGTGTCTTTGCTATTGAGGTTTTCGAAATAAGAGCCTTTGGTAATCAATGTACTGGCAGCAATATCTTCTATTTTAGGAACAACATTAGGATTATGTCTTTGAAAAAACTGCTTTTTGGCAAGTATAATTTCGTTGTTTTTGTTTTTTACCTCTACTACAAGATTATAGTTACCAGATGGAAGTTTATCTATTTTAAATTCGGCTAATACTGGATTTACAACATTTGCAACTTGCTTACTAAATGAGGAGTAATCGGGAAGTATTCTCTGAGCTTCATACGATTCGATATAATAATAAACTAAAAATTTTTCATCTACCCCAAGTGCTTTTTGCGTATTGTATAATTCTGTGTAAAATTTAATAGTACTCATGTTGTCCGGAAAATAGTCGGAAACATATGGTATCATGTCTAGTCCGTTCTTAGTAAGTTCTCCTTGCTGTTCACTTTTTTTATATGATTCTAAAAATTGAATGCCTGATATAGAGACGGAATCCAAAGGAAAATAGATTTTAACAGGTATTTTATTTACATATACTTTTGAGTTGGGCTTATTATAATCTTTTCTTGAAATTTCTAATTCGTAAGCTCCAGGCTCCAATAAAAATCGCTGTTGGTCTAATATGATAGGTTTATTAGTGGTGTCATCCAGCTCACTACTGTTTAAAATATATTTTTTGGAGGCTTTAATCTGTTCATTTTGCAAAAACAGAATGCCAACTTCCATTTTGCCTTGAAATTTATTGTTGGTATTCTTTTTAAATAATAAACTTTTTCCAACAACAGACATATAGGTTTCTATGTATGGCCCTTTCGTTGGTGAGTTAAATGTGGCATAATTAAAGTAAACCTCCGGCTGGCCAATTAGTTTTAGCGATGCACAAAGTAATAAAAACATTATTTTTTTCATTTGAAGGTATCTATTGCTTGTTGTAGTTAAAAATAGCCATTATTCTTTAATTGCTTTTAAGAACTTCATAAACGGTTGATTATGGGAATGAATAGCCCTTTCTTTTACTTGATAAGTAGGGTTTGTTTGATATATTTGTAGTGCGTGTGTGGAATACTAACATATTTTAAACCATCTGGTTTAACTAAAGAGGATATTAATACTTCTTTAGTATCTCTTAAATCTATTAAGCACCGTGGTCCGGATGGAGAGGGGGTTGTTTTAATCAACTCTAAAACAGGTACATTTCAAATTTTGAAAACAGACGAAACACCTGCTGAGATAAATAGCAATACAACTTTAGATTCATATGTAGATAAATCAGCAGATTTGCTTTTTGGGCACAGGCGATTAAGTATTATTGATTTATCCGCCAATGGTCATCAACCCATGTTTGATTCGGAGTCGGGTAATTGGATTATTTTTAATGGAGAAGTGTATAATTATGTGGAGATTAAGCAAGAGTTAGAGGGCTTGGGTTATTCATTCAGAACAAAAACAGATACCGAAGTTGTTTTAAAAGCATATCACAAGTGGGGCAAAGATTGTTTATCGCGGTTTAATGGAATGTTTTCTATCGTTATTTATGATAAAAATACGCGTCAACTATTTATTGCGAATGATAGATTTTCTGTAAAACCATTGTATTATTATTCAACAACACAAGAACACATAATTTCTTCGGAAATAAAGCAAATAGTGCATTACCAAAATGTTGACTTAACATTATCTGGTTCTGTGATAAATAAATTTACAGATCTAGGCATATTGGATTACGATTACAAAACATTTTATACAAATATTTTTAGGTTTAAATGGGCTCACTACACCTTTGTTTCGTTAACAGAGCAACAGGTTATTTCAGCGGAAACACAAAAGTGTTACTACACTATTCAACCCAATCATTCAAATTACGGGAAGTCAGATGCTGAAATTTTCGAACAATTTAAATGGCTGCTTACGGATGCTATTCGACTACGTTTACGGTCTGATGTGCCGGTTGGATTTGCACTCTCCGGAGGTTTAGATTCTACAGCTGTTACTGCAATAGCAAAAAAGACATTGCTGCCTAATAACGAAAAATTTCATGCTTTTTCGGTAGTATTTCCTGGTTCATCGGAAGATGAATCTAGTTTTATTAAAATAGCAGCTGACGATTTAAAAATAAAGTACCACTCCGTAAATCCCTTAGAATTTTTTACGATAGATGATTTTATTTTACAAACACATTTTCAAGATAGCCCAATACAAACCTTTTCGTTTTATGCACAATATAGGTTGTATAAATTAGTACACGAACAAGGGATTAAAGTATTAATAAACGGCCAAGGAGCAGATGAGTATTTAGGAGGCTATCATCATCATTTTTATGCCTACTTAAAATTTTTAGTAAAGAAAGGTAAAGTTGGGAGCTATTTAAATGAAGCAAACTCCTATTCTGTAATGAAAGAAAAACCTGCTTCTTTTTATCATAAACTCGTTTATAATAGCATTAAATATGATATAAAGTTGGCCAGTAAGTCAAATAATAAGTTAAATAGAGTAGAGTTGGCAGAGAAAGCCGACAAAACATTAAATCATAAATTAATTAGAGATTTAACAGAGCATACTATTCCTGTGTATGTTAAATGTGATGACAGAGATGCAATGGCGTTTAGCGTAGAATCCAGGCATCCATTTTTAGATTACAGGTTGGTTGATTATTGTTTTACAATTCCGGATTCGATTAAAATTCGAGATGGCTGGCAAAAATGTATTTTGCGCGAATCGGTAAAAGAGTTGCCTTTGGAGATAAAGTACAGAAAAGACAAAAAAGGATTTCCTACTCCACAAAGTAAATTGATGCAAATGTTTCCGGATGAAATAGCTGATTTTAGTAAAATAAGTAATCAGCATGGTTATTTTTCATCGGATAAGTTTAGAGAATTTTCTTTAGGAGTTTGGTTGAATATGAATAAAAAATAGCATGCAGGTTTGTACTAAATGTATAATGGATAGTAACAACGACCCAAACTTGGTTTTAAACGAGTTGGGTGTTTGTAATCATTGTATTTCTTACGATGAAGCGTATAAGCTTTTACCGAATGACGACTTAAAATTGCGGTCTTTACATAGAATTGTGAAAGAGATTAAAGATTCTAACACAAATGAAAAATATGATGCTGTATTAGGGGTAAGTGGTGGGGTAGATAGTACCTATTTAGCATTCATTGCAAAGAAGCTTGGTTTGCGCTTATTGTTAGTTCATTGCGACAATGGTTGGAACTCGGAACTTTCTGTCAAAAATATTGAAGGTATTATTAAAAATACGGGATTTGATTTACATACCCATGTATTGGATTGGGAAGAATTTAGAGACATTCAATTGTCTTTCTTTAAAGCAGGTGTTGTTGATATCGAGCTTCCATATGATTATGCGTTAATTGTGTTGATGTATCAAATTGCAGAAAAGTACAAAATTAAGAATGTTTTAAGTGGGCATAATTTGGTAACGGAAGGTACCTATTTGCCGAAAAGTTGGGTGCACTCAAAAGTTGATATTATAAATATTAAAGCTATTCATAAACAGTTTGGGCGAGTACCCATGAAAACTTTTCCACACATGTCTGTACTAAAGTGGATATACGCTACACGAAATAGATCGAAATCATATAGACTGTTAGATTATGTAGATTACAACAAAGCAGAAGCTAAAGCTACTATTATAAAGGAATTTGGTTGGCGAGATTATGGAGGCAAGCATTACGAATCTATTTTTACGCGATTTTACCAAGGATATATTTTACCAGAAAAATTCAAAATTGATAAAAGGCAATACCATTTATCTACCTTAATTTGTTCAGGACAAATTACCCGAGAGGAAGCTCTAGCAGAATTTGCAAAACCCAAGTATGATGAAGCCCAGCTTAAAATGGATAAAGAATATGTGATTAAAAAACTAGGCTTTACAGAGCAATCCTTCGATGAATACATGAAAGCTCCTATTCACAAGCATTCCGACTACCCAAACATTCAACAATTTTGGGATCGCTATTTTAAAGTAATTAAAGTTTTCAAGCCATTTATTAAACCCATTAAGACTTTGCTGGGCAAATAATTTCTTTTTTTGTGTTACTTTTTTACCCCAATTGCATTATATTGTAGTATAACATTACTTCATGAAAAGATTCTATTTTTTCTTTTTTATACTTTTTAGCATTTCCGGTTTCTCTCAAGATCTTAAAATTTCCGGTACGGTGCTAGATACAGTAGAAAAAACACCTCTCCAAAATGCAGTTGCAATGACCATCAGGATTAAAGATTCTACGTTAGTTGCATTTGCCAGAACATCCAACGAAGGTGTTTTTTTAATGAATAAATTACCAATAGATACGTATCAAGTAATTATTTCGCACCCTAAATTTTCGGAACAATCGTATTTTATTGTAGGAAGCGAAAAAAACAAGGAATTTGATTTTGGTAAAATAATATTGTCTCCTAAAAACATGCAATTGAATGAAGTAGTAATATTTGCATTTAAAGATCCTGTGTATTATCGTGGCGATACGCTTGTATATACTGCAGATTCATTTAAAGTAAAGCCAAATGCTACCGTGGAAGATTTGCTCAAAAAGTTGCCGGGTATCTCGGTAGACAAAGAAGGCAAAATTAAAGCACAAGGAAAAGATGTAGATCAAGTGTTGGTAGATGGCGATGAGTTTTTTGGTGCCGACCCTACAATTGCAACCAAAAATTTAAATGCCACAGCTGTAGAATCGGTGCAGGTGTACGAAAAGAAAAATGAAAATCAAACAGGAGAAGATGATAAAGAAACGTTGAAAATACTTGATTTGAAGCTAAAGGAGGAAGCCAAGAAAGGTTATTTTGGAAAAGCATCAGCCGCATCCGATTTTTCTAAATTTTACGAAGGAGAGTTTTTGGCTAATAAATTTAAAAAGAAGCAAAAAATTTCGGTTTATAGTATGACAAACAATACACCCCGCTCCGGATTTGATTGGAACGATGCATACAAGTACGGCTTAAACGAAGAGATGGGGAGGTACGATGAAGAAGAAGGCATGTATTATGGCAGCCAAAACAGCACATCCGGAATTCCAAGAACCATAAAATCCGGCATTTACTATAACGATAAGTTTAATGACAAAACAACCATAAATTCTAATTACGCCTATAACAACGCTCAACTTACCGAAAACAATGAAACTAAAACACAAACGTTTTTAACAGATACTAATTTTACTACCCAAAATACAAGTGCTAACCAACGATTATCTCAATCGCACAGAATAAATTTTTCTATTAGTCAAAAGTTGGACTCGTTTACACGGATAGAAATTACGCCTAAAGCTACCTACGGTTCCAGTAAAAGCGAAAGTTACGAAACCAATCAATTTATTTCGGTAGAAAATATTCTTGGTCGTACAACAGCAATTAGTAATTCAAATAAAGGAGAAAATTATGATATAAATACAAGCATAGGTATTGCTAGAAAATTCAGGAAAGAAGACCGAAAAATAAATTTCGATTACACGTTTGGGTACTCTCAAGCAAAGTCCGAAGCGTTGCTAAAAACAATAGAAACAGTCTATTCAGGAACTACTTTGCCTACCGGAAATTTCGACCAAGTAAAAAACAGTGTAGCTCTTTCCAGATTGCACGAAGCTACTCTTGAGTACATTGAACCACTAACAAAAAAAGTAAAATTAGAGTTTACGTATGATTTTGGCTTCAATTTAAATACACAAGATAAAAAGACATTTGATGAGTTCAACGGAGAATATACGCTTCTAAACACGCAGTTTTCGAATGATTTTGAAAATGTGCGCTACACAAATAGATTTGGAACTAAGTTTGTGTATGATGTTAAGAAACAACGATTAGTTTTAGGTACACGCCTAAGAAATATTTCTGTGGCAAACGAAAATTTTATTACATCTCAAATCATACATCAATCGGTAAATAACGTTTTACCTTTTGTGCGTTACCGATACAAAATTAATGACAACACTTCTTTCGGATTTGAGTATACTACAAAGTCAAGAGTACCTACAATTAATCAGCTTCAACCAATTCCGGATAATAGCAATCCTAATAGAATTGTGTTAGGAAATCCGAATCTTTTACCCACGTTCGAACAGAAGTTCAGTGTAAGCTATCATACATTTAAAATGCTTACTGGAAGGTATTATTATGCTAGTTTAGATTTTAATACACTAAATAATAGTATTAATAATGCTACTTCATTCGACTCTTTAGGAAGAACAGTTACTACTCCTATAAACATTGATGGTAATTATTCAATTAATTTTTATGGGGGAGGACAATTTCCATTTTTTTCAAAAGTGTTATCAATTAATCCAGAGTTATATGGCTACTATTCAAAGCAAATTAATTACTTGAATAATGTTTTAAATACTACACTAACACAGAACTATAATACAAACATTGATATCGCATTAAATTTTGAGAAAGTTACGTTTGATGTTGGCGCTAATTATTCCTACAATATACCACAATCAGACGTGAGTACATTAAGCAACAAACCTTATTCAACTTATTCTTACGAAGGAGCTTTTTCTATTGATTTTCCTAAAAAAATAAAACTTTCATCAGATGCATCTTATACGTTCAATACACAACGTGCACAAGGTTTTAATGTAAATGTGTTATTGTTAAATGCATCTATCGGAAAAACATTTTTCAAGAATGAGAATTTTATTGTTTCGGTTAATGTGTATGACATATTAAATCAGAACATAAATGTATCCAGATATGTTTCGGGCAATGTTATTACAGATAGTAAAACAAACATTATTGCTCGTTATTTTTTAGTGAAGGCTATTTATAAGTTTAACAGTAGTAAAACAAAGGAGGAAGAGGATGAGTTTTAACATAAAAATGCTGCTATTGATTTTTGCTATAAGCTCTAGTAGCCTGTTTGCTCAATTGAGCAAAGGGAAAATTGTTTACGAACGAAAAACCAATTTATTAAAAAAGTACAAAGATGAAGAATGGAAAGAATGGTTAAAAGAGCAAGAACGAAAAATTAAAATTGATGTTTTTGAATTGTATTTTAACGATACTGCATCAGCCTTCAAACCTCAAGAATCGGAGCTTAGAGAGAAAATGGATTGGGCTACAGATAAAAACATAGTATATCAAAATTTTAAAAACAATACACGATTAACTATTAAAGATATTTGGGGCGAAAAAGCCTACATGAAAGATACTATTGCCAAACGTGTTTGGAAGATTACCGATGGTAAACGTAAAATTGCCGGGTACGAGTGTCGAAAAGCACTTTGGAAAGCCAATGATAGTACTACAATTTATGCATGGTACACCGACAATATTATTACTTCTACCGGTCCGGAAAGTTTTAATGGATTGCCAGGAGCAATATTAGGACTCGCAACAGAAGATGGTGGTGTTATTTACTTTGCAAAGTCAGTTGAAATAACAGCTCCTACTGAAGTAAACATTAATCCTCCTAAAACCAAAAGTAAAATTTATACTCCAAAAGAGTTACGAACCAAAATGGAAAAAGATTTAGGGAAAAACAAGTGGGGCAAAGAACTAATTAAGGCAACGTTTGATATTTGGTAGGAACTTTTTTCTAGATAAATTATTTTCTTTTACATAATTTTTTCAATTTCTATTCGTTTAAATATTGTTATATGTTGCTCTATTTATTACTCTGCTTATTGGTTGGTTCCAATAATACCTTAACTGATAAAGAAATTAGCTTGGCTACATCAATTAATGAGTATCGTATTTCTAAAGGATTGCAACCGTTAAAAATTTCAAAATCGCTTACTTCGGTAGCTAGAATACATGCAGCAGATTTGCAATTAAATGGTAGTAAAATAAAGAAAAACTGTAACCTACACAGTTGGTCGAAAAGTAGTAAATGGAAACAGGTTGACTATTACGAAGACCATCGAAATGCGCAAGGAATGTGGGATAAGCCTGCTGAGCTTACAAATTACAAATCGAATGGATATGAAATTGCGTATTTTAATTCAGATAGCACTTTTACTATAAAACACGTTTTAGATACCTGGAAAAACAGCCCTGGTCACAACTCTGTGCTAATAAATAGTGGACCATGGAAGAACTTTTCGTTTGATTGTATGGGTATTGTATGTAGTGCAAATTATGCATTGGTGTGGTTTGGAACAGAAATCGATTTGGATGGTTATATAGAAATTAAGAATTAAGAATGAGAGAGCTATCCACTTTAAATTATAAAAAATGCGTATATCAAATAGACTTACTGCTTCAAAAACATATTTAGCAACTAGTTTGTGCTTAGCTATTTTACTAAATACAGCTTGTTCTCAAACAAAACCGACTAATGAACCAACAACTATGCAAACTGATTTGAAAATAGAAAAAATTGTAAAGACAGACGAGGAGTGGAAAAAAATATTAACACCAGAGCAATTTCAAGTAACTCGTAAAGGTGGAACAGAATGCTCTTTTACCGGCACTTATTGGAACAATCATGAAACGGGAATATATTACTGTGTTTGTTGCAATTTAGGTTTGTTTGCATCCGATTCTAAGTTTGAATCGGGTACCGGATGGCCAAGTTTTTTTCAGCCAATTAGTAAAAACTATATAATTGAAAACCGAGATACATCTTACGGAATGGTAAGAACTGAAGTGTTATGCGCCCGCTGTGATGCACATTTAGGACACGTTTTTGATGATGGTCCAAAGCCAACTAATCTTCGGTTTTGTATAAACTCCGCTGCACTTCGTTTCGAGAAGAATAAGTAAAGACTACGGTTTGGGCTTTAAGTAATTCGTAATCATCGTTTCTGCCTGCTCTGCATTTATTTTTTTTGCGATGATTTCTTTTTTATCATTTAGTATGTATATCTGCGGAGTACTTGTTATATCATAGGTAGCTTTAAAGTTGGTTTGATGGTATGGATCCCAAACATTTATCCAATTTAACTTATGCTCTCGAATAAATTTTTTCCATTTTTCGGCATCGTATTCTGTACTAACAGAGTAAACTTCAACACCTTTATCCTTTACTTTATTATAAAATTCGGCTAGCTTAGGAACCTCCTTTTGACAGTGTCCACAATCATAATCCCAAAAAATTAATACGGTGTATTTAGCTTTTACATCCGATAGATTTATCAATTTCATGTTAGTATCTGCCAAAATAAGATTTGGGGTTCTTTTACCTATTAATAATGGTTTTAATGTAATGGCTCTTGTTACCATTTTTGCTCTAGAAGTAGAGTCAACCCAATAAGCTAATCCAGGTTGGTAAACCTTTTCTACCATGTGCACAAAAACTGCGTCCATTCCCATTATTTTGGAAATTTCGTAGGTATATGTAATGTAGTGGGCAGTATATTTGAATAACTCTTTGGAGTTTTTGGTTTTCTCTAATAAAAAATCAGCTTCTTTATTTATTGAATCCGGATGCTGAAGCACCATAGTTTCAAAATATTGCTTTAGTTTGCCATGATAAACAGGACTTCTAACAAGTCTGTCGTCCGTAAAATCTATATTGTCGAAAAAGTGGGCTTTGTAATAACGATATGCAAAAGTAGAATCTTTTCTTCCGTTAGACAAAATAGGTGTTTCCGGAATTTTAGGATCTGTCATTGCTTTTAACAATTTACCGGCAAAAGTATTTGGATTTTTTTCGTTAAAATTCTTTTTGTAATCAGAAACCTGTTTGTCAATTTCATTTATTTGGGCTTGAAGTGCTGTTGCAGAATCTTTATTGGCTTTGTGCTTATCTAATTCCTTTTTTAGAGGTTCAACTTCTTTTTGCTTTTGATTAATAAAATTCAAGTAATCATAAAATAGCATGTTTTCATTCGAGCCCTTTATTACCATCTTTCCCACTAAATCTGCCGTATCTGTTTCTATTGTAAAATTTTGAGTTTCGTCCATTATAAACTCAAAATATTTCTTATTAGGAACAACAACTAAATAGATTCCACCATCGTATTTGCCATCCTTTTTAGTAATACTCATTTTGCCCGATGCATCTACTTTTAAGGTATCTTGTATGTATTGCTTGTCGCCAAAATGATTGGCTAATAAACAAAAAGTGTCTTTTACTCCTTTTATTTTAATCTTAATATTGGTACCTGGTGCAGCAGCAAAGCTTAATTGAGTTAGAGCAACAAGTATAAATAGAGATATTGTCTTTTTGTATGAGTAAAACATAGTTGAAAATTTTATAGTTAAAAGTAACATTTTTAGGCTGTACAATCAATATAGCCGAATCATGCTAATTGAGCATTAACAAAATTTAACAATGAATTTTATTACTCGTTTTTAGGAAGATTAGTATTGTTTAGGTTCTCAAATACAATAGTAACTACCCACTGCACAATTCCAAATAAAAATGCCCATCCAAATCCATCTATTTCAAATCCATCCACAATTCTGTCGGCAATTAGTATTACAAATGCATTTATAAAAAGTAAAAATATGCCAAACGAAAAAATTGTAACTGGTATAGTTAAAAGTATCATAAATGGCTTAACAACCGAGTTTAAGAAAGCCAAAACCGCAGCAACAATTATTGCAGTAAGAATAGTGTCAACATGAACTCCGGGTAATAGCAAGGATGTTACAAATATGGCTAATGTAGAAATTGTAAGTTGAAAAATAAATCGCATAAAATACTTTTTAAACAGATATTTGCGTTAGTATCATATAATTAAGGTCGATAAAAACACCTTATTGCCTAAAGTTAATTACTTTTGAAATAGCATTGCAAGTAATGACTAAAAAACTATTAATATCCATATTTGTTTTCACTACTATTTTTCTTTCTAAGCCTTTAGCTGCTCAATTTGGCAAGGCGGAGTTTGATAATAGTCGCGGACGCTTTGGTGTTGGAGGAGGAGGAGCATTGGCGTTCAAAACTTTGGGAGGGATAAATGGACGTGCATATTTGCAATTTTCTCCGTATTGGAAAATTGTTTTTAGCGGTACTAATCTATTTAAGTTTGATAGTACCAGTCAGAAAACCGTTAACGAATTGTATTTGGATTTAAGTGTGTTGCACGCTTTAATGGAATATGGAGAAACGGATGTGTTATATATATTTGAAGGTTTCTCAGCTAGTCAATGGAACAGACCTAAAAATCCGAAAGGCGATTTTAGGCGTTACGATTATATAAACAATTCCAAAAACGATACCTTAATTTTTTTGGGAGGATTGCATGTTGGCATTGGATTTGAAAAAGCTATTGGTCCAATTGCCTTTTTTACGGAGCTTAAAATTACTTTCGGAGCTCCCAATTGGATGATGGCAACTATTGGGTTGAAAACTAATTTTGGTAGAATATTTAAAGACCCTAATAAACGATACGACCTTAATACAGTAGATGAGTTTGCTGAATAAAAAGGATTTACTTAATTTGACAATAACAATACGATTATGATATATAAAAGAATAAATATTGCATTTTTTGTTGCTGCTACTGTATTTTTAATTTCTTGTACCGGCAATAAAAAGGTAGATGAGAGTACCGCTTTAGTTTCTGATTCATTGCTCTCTGTTGGGAATGATTCCACAAAAAATTTATCTCAAAAATCGATGGATGAAATTATAACATCTATTCCTTCTCCCGTTGAAATAACATCTTTGATTAAACAATCAGGTAGTGATTACAATAATTTATTACTTAACCCATCAAGTAACGCTAGCTTATACAACACAAATGGCAAAAAAGCGTTGGCTATTGGGTTATATGGTGCCGATTTAGGATATATTAATATTTACGAAAAAACCTACTCGGCTTTAGACTATCTAAATGTAGTGAGAGATTTAGCAGATGAAATAAAAGTAGGGCAGTTTTTCGATTTTAACACATTAAAAAGATTGGCTCAAAGCAAAAAAAATACTGATTCATTATTACTTATTTCAACGAATTGCTTTAACAATATGGATTCCTATTTGCGCGAACAAAAACGGTCAAACATGAGTGTTTTAATGGCTTGTGGCGCATGGCTGGAAGGTACATATTTAATTACTCAAGTAGCTGGAGAGAGGGTGGATGAAAACTTAAATCAAAGAATTGGAGAGCAGAAAGCTATACTGTATGACTTATTAATTGTGCTTGATGCCTGTAAAGAAGACCCTGCCTGCATAAGTGTGAAGAATGATTTTGAGAAAATTAAAAAAGAATTTACAGGAGTAGCAATTAGCTATGAGTTTAAAGAACCTGAAACAAAAGAAGTAAATGGAGAGTTAGTTGTAGTAGATAACAGCAAAACAAAC